>JAEOTM010000029.1 GCA_016839815.1 Candidatus Hodarchaeota archaeon | reverse complement strand
CCGAACTGGGGTTGAGAGTGTGAATGATGTTGTATCTATTCTGAATATCTTGACAAAAAATGTACATGTCAGAATAGCTGGTTTATTAACTCATGCAGGACATACCTACCACGCAAAAACACCTGAAGAAATCAAAGATATCTACCATTCATCTGTGAACGATTTGATTCAAATGCAAAGAAGGCTTAAAGAATTAGGCTTTGATATGCAACTTTCTATTGGAGACACTCCCTCCTGTTCACTCATGGAGAAGTTTGATGGCATAGATGAGATTCGACCTGGGAATTTTGTTTTTTATGATCTTAATCAAGTCGAATTAGGAGTTACGGATGAACAAACAATTGCTATTTGTGTTGCTTGTCCTGTGATAGCTAAACATGGTGAAAGAAATGAAATCGTGATTCATGGTGGGGCTGTTCATTTGTCAAAAGAATTCTTACTGGCACCTCAAGGAAACCCATTCTTCGGTAAGATAGTCTTACTCACTGGAAATAAATGGCAAAAATCTATTTCAAATACTTTTGTCACTTCTATTTCACAAGAGCATGGAATAATTGGTGTTGATCCGTCCATCATTGATTCAATTTCAATTGGGGACATCATTGGCATCTTACCTATTCATTCATGTCTAACTGCAAATTTGTTCCCCTTGTATCTGACTTCTGATGGAAAGATTATTAATAATATTCATGGATGTCCGAAAAATAGTAAAGGACTTTCCGTCTGCAATATCCTTTAAGGATAGGAAGCTATATGACCTAACATATCATAATAAAAAAACGAATCCCTAATAATGACGAATCAAAAACGAAGTTTAGAGTTTAAGATACAACCTATTGAACAACAAACATGCAAGATATAATTTATAATCATTGGATTAGCACAAACGGGAAGCCAAATTTTTTGGCAAATCACATCTGATTGAAATCATTTAGTTGTGGATGAAATCATGGAATTGAAATATCTATTTAGTCCTCATAAAATCGGAAATGTTCTGATCAAGAATAGATTCGTAAGATCCGCAACTGCTGAAAATATGGCAGAAGAGGGACACCCTAGTGACCAACTCATTAACCTCTATATCGAGTTAGCACAAGGAGGAGTGGGATTAATTATCACTGGGGGGATTGCTGTTGATCCTTCAAGCACTTTTACGAAGAAAGGAACCAGCTTGCATAATGATGCCTTCATTTCCAGTCATAGAAAACTTGTGGACAGTATTCATAATTATGACACGAAAATAGCAGCTCAACTTGGTCACACAGGTCGTCAAAGTTCGAATAAGAGATATGAAGCAGTTGCTCCCTCTTCTATTCTCTATCCTCAAACTGGACGAGTTCCCCGAGCCTTATCAACTGAAGAAATTACCAAGATTATCATTCCTTCATTTGTGGAAAGTGGTCGTAGAGCCTATGAAAGCGGTTATGATATGATACAATTACACGCTGCTCATGGATATCTATTGGGTAGTTTTCTGACACCCTATACAAATCATCGGACTGACAAATTTGGAGGAAATATATTCAATCGCACAAGGATCCTGATAGACATATTTAATAGTCTCAGAGACGAAGTAGGGAAGGAGTTTCCCATCACAATTAAACTGCAAACTCAGGATGGGGATCTATCTGGGGGATTAACGTTAGATGAGGGCTTGGAAATAACTAAAATTGTATACCAAACAGGATTTGATGCGATAGAACCAAGTGGAGGAGGAGGGGATCTGATAGGAACTGACTGGTTACTCCCTAGTGTTGTAATTAAGTCCCCTGAAGAAGAGAATTATTTCCTTCCAACTATAAAAGAGATACGTGCATTAAAAGGGAACTGTCCACTTCTACTTATGGGTGGAATTAGAAATCCATTAATCGCAGAAAGATTCATTCAAGAAGGGACTACCGATTTTATTTCATTGAGTAGACCGCTAGTATGTGAACCAGATCTTGTTAATCGCTGGAAGAGTGGTGATCACTCCCCAGCTCTTTGTGAGAGCTGTAATTCATGCTATTATTCGATAATCGGTGGTATCTTGGAATGCATACTAAATTGATAATATTGAACAAAATGGTGTAAGAGCTTTCATAGAACAATTTTCGACTGTTGGAAAATTTTTCTAGATTCCTCATTTAATGTATTAAACCCAATTTTGATAGTGATAAACCAATTCAATCGGACTTTCAGAAAGAAAAGGTTGTAATCAAGTTAAATAAATGACAGATTATTGAATTATAAATTTTATTTAGGTAGTGTATCATCAAATAGATTAAAGAATCCGTAGAAAGACGGTAAAAAAATTTCCTTCGTGATAAGTAAATTTTCAGTAATTTTCTACAAACCAGTCAATGATTTTTCTGGCAATACTGATTTTACCCGGTATACGAGGGAGATCATCTGCTGGAAACCAATTTGCATCATTAATCTCCGATGGATCAACAGAAATTTGACCTTTTGCGTAATCTGCAAGAAAGCCTATCATAAGGGAATCAGGGAAAGGCCAAGATTGACTACTAAAGTAACGAATATTTTTAATTTCGATTCTCACTTCTTCAAAGATTTCTCTTCTAATACAGTCCTCAAGCGTCTCACCTGGTTCAACAAAACCTGCAAGGACACTATAGAAGTTAGAGGGGAATCGGGTTCCATTTGCTAGAAGAATTTTCCTCTGTTTTTGATTGATAACTCCGACAATGACTGCTGGAGAGATTCGGGGAAAAACAAGTAAATTGCATTCTGGACATTTTTTTGCTCGTTCATCAAACTTAATTTCTGTATGAGTCCCACATTGACCACAATACTGAGAGTTTTTATCCCAAAGCATTAGTTGAAAAGCACGTCCTGCTACCCACAACAATTCTTCATTCAATCGACCATATAAACTACGAATGTTTTCAAATGACATTTCCGCTGGAAACTCGTCATCATTAGAAACTTCGATGAAGTAACATGGAGTATTTTCAAATAACCCAAAATAAATTGGTTTTTTCTGATGCAAAGATAAATTAAATTCTGTTAAATCTGAAGTGAAAGGAATTTTTGCCGAATCATCCAATAGTTCCACTAGTAATAGGTTATCACGAAAAATGAACAAATAAGAAGATATGATTTCACCAGTGTACTTCTTCATTTCAAATTTAAAGGTCATCAAGTAGACCTCCAATTTACTTTACTTGAATTAATTGGATATTTTTTACTTTTTACAGCTTATCCTACTAGATCAAAATTAGTTTTTCTTTTATCCTAAAGAATCGAAAATCTAGATATATCAAAAAAAATGAAAAAAAGGGAAATAGATTGGGGGGAATTGATTTTAGGAAATCATCACTTCATACTGGGATTTTTAGGAACCAACTACCATAAATTATCAATAAAAGTGCACCAACTGCTGCAATACGGAAGTAGATATTCCTTTTTTCGTCAAAACAAACCGCTGCAAAAGATAGACCAGCACACAAGCCAACAATAGAACTCAATAATGCTCCTAGGAAAGCAAATACCCCTCCATTATCCTTTATATAAATAAGATTTTCAGTACCAATAGCTGTTGCACCCAATATATATCCATGTACTCCATCCATACTTACATCATAACCAAATAGACTATTAATAAAAAAAGCGATCACTGCGATCATTAATAGACTAGTACTATTTTCTGTTACCATTTCTGTGTATTTACTCAAGTTAACCTCTCCAAAGAAATCAGTGTATAATGGGTTTTTTACACCTTAAAAAACCTTATACTAGGATTTTCTTCCAAAGATCTATTCAAACTTTCATTCTATCAAAACAGTACTACCAGATTTATCTTCGACGATATTGATCGAAGCTATTTAACTTATCAAGTTAAAATAGAAAATTATTTGAAATATTAAAGAAAAAGTATGAGGAAAAGATAATTATTTTAAATTATTAAACAATCTCTGTTATATGAGTATCACTCTAAAAAAAAGAAGAAAGAGTTATCCCCCTAATATTCCTTTTTAAAGATGAATAATTTCCCAACACCTTCTTCAGGGCGCTCATCTATCTTTTTAAAACCGCATTTTTTCTCATAAAAGT
>JAEOTM010000057.1 GCA_016839815.1 Candidatus Hodarchaeota archaeon | reverse complement strand
GGAATATTATCGAATACACAAGTCAAAGCTCTATTGGTGAACACACCCAATAATCCGACTGGCCATATGCTCTCCTCACAAGAGTTGACTTTTGTTAAGGATCTAATCGAAGATTCTAATCTTATGATAATTGCAGACGAAATCTATAATGATTACATGTATGTTCCCAGTTCATTCAAAACTCTTATCACCGAATTGAAAGACTGGCGAGATAACATCATTGTTGTAAATGGATTTTCTAAAACATATAGTATGACTGGTTTTCGTCTCGGGTATTCTTTAGCCAATAAAGAATTATCTCAAGGCATTCTACGTTTTGTACAAGCTAGCACAAGCTGTGCTACAACTTTTTGTCAGTGGGGTGCAGTTTCTGCACTGGATCACAGATTTGATGCGCAAAAAGTTATTGAGAATGTATTTCCAGCACGTAGACAGTTATTACTTGATGAAGTAGAAACGATTGATGGTTTGTCACTCTCTAGTATAGATGGTGCATTTTATGGTTTTATCAAGTATACGTATACCGATAAATCTTCTGAAACTGTTGCAATGGAGATTTTAAACAACGCTAACGTAGCCACTATTCCTGGTACTGCATTTGGTGAGTCAGCAGATGGATATTTCCGTGTAGCGTTTTCAAGATCTGAGGAAGAAATTAAAGAAGCATTCAAACGAATTCGGAATTTTATTGGTTAATAAAAAGGGAATTAGGGGAAATCTTTTCTCCGCATTGTAAATGCTGCGAGACCTAAGAATCCCAAAACTAATCCTATACACACTAAGATAGAATTGAATGGTTCAAAATGTGAAATTCTATAAGATAAATACTCACTTAGGAAATACTCCGAGGCAACATAATTGACGTGATTTGCCACAGAAAATGGAGATCCACCTCCTCCTGAAAATGCCCCAAAGATGAACTGTCCGAAAAATGCTTCAAAATATGCAATTGCTAGACCAAGTCCTAAGGCATTCTTGTCAAAAAATACACCAAGGAATAGGAATATTGTAGCGTATACTGCATACCAAAGACTCAAATATAACCATGTGCCTATTAGGACAGACAAATTGCCAAAAAGTTCGAAAGATCCTGGTAAAAGTACGTTAAATCCGATATACAAGATTAGGCTATTTATAGCAATGATAATTAACCCAATTATCATAATTGTGATCCATTTAGTTATTACAATTTCTTCTCTTTTCACAGGCCGAGCTAGAAGTTGACTAATGGTTTTATTTTCTTTTTCATCTGAAATTGCTGAAACACCTAAGATTAAAGATATCAAAGGCATGATGATGAAACTAACAATTGACATAGGCCCGATTAGGTCAACAAATTCATCAATTCCAGGATTTCTAAGACTACCAGTTCTTAACAGTGGGAGGAAACTTATTAAAATTAAGATATATGTCTTTTTATCGTATATATACTTATTCAAGAATAGTTGAATTAAAATTGAACTCCTCGAAACAAAAGTTGGGCTATAATCATATTTTACTCTCTTTTGAATGACTGACATTTTTTTACCTCCATTAAGTTAAATATTCAAAGATTGCCTCAATGTTATCTGTTGTACTTTCAAGGTGATCAATAGATAAGTTCTTCTCGGCAACCAGCTGGGTAATTTTAGGATAAAACTGTTTTGGATTATTCGTTATGGCAATTAAATCAGTAGATATTTCTCCAGTCTTGAAATTAAGGGAACTTACAATTGATTCGTCAATCATTAGCTTTGATAAACTTTTGAGTTGATCGTCGGGAGCTTGTATTAATATTTGATGGGGAAATTGATCAATTAGCTCTAGAATTTCAGATGGAGCTCCTTCTGCCAAGGTTTGTCCTCTATGAATGAGAATCATACGATTACTCATCTGATCAAGCTCATAAAGAATGTGACTGGAAATAAGGACTGTAACTCCATCCTGATTAAGATCTGAGACTAATTTTTTCATTTCTCGTCGACCAAGGGGATCCAAACCACCAAAAGGTTCATCTAGAATAAGTAAGTCTGGATTATGAACGATAGCTGCCGCTACTTTTAATCGTTGTTTCATTCCTTTGGAGTAGGCCTTTATCTTTTTACCCTTTACAGCTAAACCAACTTTCTTTAATGCTTCTTTTGCTGATTTTTCTGCTTCTTCTCGTGGTAAAAGTAGTTTGGCAAGAGAAGTAATGAATTGTTTTCCTTTCATCCATGGATACAAGTCATCATGCTCTGAAACATAGCCAATCTCTTGTTTAAGTTTACTATTATTAATAGGGTTTTCCCCAAGAACAGTTACAGTTCCTAAATCTGGATAGAGTTCTCCTATTATTACTTTCAACGTTGTACTTTTCCCTGCCCCATTTGGACCTAAGAATCCTGTTATGGAGCCTGATTTAACATGCATACTCATGTTGGATATTGCTACAACGTCCCCAAATGATTTTGATACATTTTCTATTTCTATCAAGCGCTGTGCCTCCTATAGACTTGTATTATTACAATTAGGATCCCAAAGAGAATTATAACACCTAAACTACCTAGTATCATCCATGATTCAATACCAACACCATCCGCAAGTCTCAATATGTGATCTTGACCAAGTAAATTTAACCTGATTATAGTTTCACCATCTAGAATATAAGAGAATATTAGTAGAAGTGTCAGTACGTCACCTAGTAATTGAAGACCAATTTCTCCACCTTCAGTAAAGGCTAAGGCTGGGATGATCATGTTGGCAAGGAATAAGAGCATGAATGAAGTGAGTCCTGCGTATAAACGTCGACTCGTCAATGAAGAGAAGGCTAGGATGATGGCGGCATACGTTAAATTGACAATTTCAGTAAAAATGATGACATGAGCAAGTAGGGGCAGAACTGATATGAGATCAATATTTCCTAATCCTATATAGAGTAATCCAAACTCTAAGACATAAGGAATGGTAATAATTACATTGCCAAATATGAAGAATGCTCCAAACTTACCGAGGATATATTCATATTTCTCTAATTTTGCATAATAAATTTCATTTGTCTTATTGGAAATATCGTCGGCAATTAAACCCGAACCAACAAGAACCGCAAGTAGTAATATAAATAGGCTAGTCCCTCCTATTGAAAACGTACCGTCTCCGAAACCGTTATCACCATGGTTATCTCCACCCCGAATTTCGGTTTCAAAGCTTACAATCCCCCGAATCAAAGGAATCAGTGTATTTTCCAGTATCTGTTCAGTTGTTAAGCTAGGATCGGTAATCATTAGGAAATCTTTCGTTGTGAGAACAAATAGGTTGGTAATAAGCAATGTAAAAACTTGAAATCCTATAAGAACTTTCACAGCTCTAGATCTGCTCCATTCGTGGATCCACCATTGCCACGAAATTGACCAGATACGGTATATTCTTCCTCGTCGGAATCCTGTAAAAGGTCGAAAAGAGAATTTCTTTACATAAGCACCATTAGGGTTTGGATGATCACTCATTTAATTCCCTCCTTATTTCGGAATAAATCCACAAATACATCTTCGAGTGTGCTAGATCGACTGCCCAGATATCTAATTTCAGTTCCAGCTTCATAGGCGGTACTAAATATGGATTTCTCTGTATCATTGGACTTCTTGACTTCGATAAAACCGCCTTCATCCCACACCTCGAATCCTTTGCTTTTTAATATCCTAACAAACTCTTCCTCATTATATTTTACTTTCACACTCACAGAAGTTCTACGACCCGAAGTTAACTCTTTAATTTTGCCTTGGGCTAGAATTTCTCCTTCAGAAAAGACAATAGCATAGTCTGTTGTCTGTTCAACATCTCTAAGCAAGTGGGAGCTTAAAATAACGTGCTTAGTTTGATCAGTTTGCAAATTTCGTATTAGTTCTAACATCTGATTACGGCCAGTAGGATCCAAGCCATTTGTAGGTTCATCCGCGATGATGATTTCAGGATCGTGAACCAAGGCAGAAGCAAGCTTAACTTTTTGTTTCATACCGAGAGAAAAAGTTCCTAATTTGCGATATCTTTCTTCCCCAAGCCCGACGTAATACAAAGAATCACTTGCCCTTTGCTTGGATTCGGAATTTGCTAATCCATTCATCCGTCCACAGAAAGCTACAAACTTCATTGCTGTCATATCAGGAATGAAAGAAGTGTTAAATTCTGGGATATATCCAATCCGATCTCTAACTTGGTTAATATCTGATTTAATATCATATCCGAGTACTTGTGCACTTCCTTTGGTCGGACGGATGATTCCTAACAGGGTGCGTATCAATGTAGTTTTTCCTGCTCCATTGGGGCCAAGAAATCCAACCCCTCCAGCTGGTACCTTAATTGAAACCTCATGAATGCCACGCACAGATCCATAAAATTTCGAAAGATGGTCTGTAGTAATTATTTCTGTACTCATGGTTCTTACAGCCAATTATTGAGATTTAGTTACAATTTAAGTAGTAACCTTGAATTGATTTAAAAAAGTGCATAATGAGGTAAGGGATCTTTAGTGTCAATCAATGTTAGGGATTAATAGGGAACTAAGATTTATCTAACGGTCCAATATCAACTAGTTTTGAACGACTACTCGGTAGAAGCGATTTTATCTTTTAAAAGTGGTAATTCCAAAATGAATGTTGAACCCATTCCTGCCCCATCACTTTCAGCCCGAAGGGAACCACCTTGAGCTTCAGCCAATAATCTAGACACATAAAGACCAATACCTGTTCCTCCAACTGAATATTGGGTTGGTAGGGACACAAATTGATCAAAAATGATTTCTAGATTTTCTGTTGAGATTCCACAGCCATTATCTACAATTTTAAGTTGAATTACATCATCTATAATTTCAGTTTCTAGGATAATCTGCCTATTCTCTTCAGGGGTATGTTTAATGGCATTATCAATTAAATTCATTAGAATTTGTTCTATCCGATCTTTGTCTGCACTTACCCAGCAGATTTTCTCAGGAGAATGTTGGATAATTTGCATAGGATGTCCAAGCAGTGTTTCAAAAAGAGGAATGAGATTCTTAAGGTAATCACACAGCTTAAACTCCTCTTTTAGCAAATCAAATATCCCCTGTTCTATTCTAGTAAGATCACTGACCCCTTGTACTAATCTTTCAAGACGGTAGACATTTTTTCTAATTAAAGAATAAATCTGAACACGCTTATCATCCTCAATATCTGATTCACCAGCCCTTTCAAGAATATCAGTAAATCCTTTAATTGATGTCAATGGTGTTCTTAACTCATGTGTTGTCATAGATATAAAATCAGATCTTTTTTGTTCTAAAATGGTCTGCGCAAATTCAGCAGCTCTTTGTTTAGAAATATCTTCCATTGAACCTTCATAGAATAGAATGGTTCCATTCTCGTCAAGGACAGCACGTGAGTGTTCTCGTATATAAATGTGAGAACCATCTAAACGTTTGATACGATACTCAAAGGTTTTTGTTTCCCTACTTCTAGCTAATTTATGCGTAAAATCAACTCGTGGATATTCAATCTCCTTTGTTAAGTCATTTATATTCCATTTTTGGAGATCTTCAAACGATTTAGCTCCAAGTAGGTTGACGAAGGCTTTATTAGCTGCTATAAACTGACCTCCAGGAGTTGACCGGTATAAACCAAGGGGGGTCTCTTCGAATAAATCTTGGTAATCTTTTTCTGATTTTTCTAATCGTGCTTCAGTGATTCGAGTTCGTGTCCGAAAAATCCCTCTTATTCCATAACTATAACCAATAAACGCGAGTAAAAAGGTTAAAAAGAATATAATAATGATTGTTATGATTTGACTAAGCACAAATTGACCTGCTGAAGAGTTATAAAGATCAAGAATCGAAGCGGCTATTGTATTGATATCACCTTGACTTAAAACAATACAAAAGAGAAGATCCACTGTTTCTAATGACTTGTAAAATAAAAATTTTGATTCCTCTTCTGTGAAATTAGGTCCAGTGTTTAAATTTAATTCTATGAATCCTGATTGATTTTTGAAAGCATCAATCAAAGCATAATGAAGTTGTGAGAACTTACCAGGAGAAACACTCGTAGAGTTGATTAACTCATCGTATCCAGGATCACTAGGCAACACATCAGAACGAGCAATAATTGCAAGAGAACGATTCAATAAGAGAGCATAACTTGTTTCGCTATATGAAAATGAACTAAGTTCAGATTCAATTTTTGTAAGCGAAATATCCAATCCTGCCACTCCAAATAACTCAGACCCATTATAGAAAGGTATGGAGACTGTAGCCGTCCAATTTCCTGTAAATGCATCCGTATAAATTGACCAATGAACAGTATCATTTTGAAGTGCAGCTTGATACCAAGGACGTTGATGAGCTGTAGTATTAGGAGATAGAAATGAGAACGCATTAATGAACGGATAGACCCAATTGACACCATTCTCTGTTGAAAAGTAAGCATGTAAAACTGAACTGGATCGAACTATAGAATTAAAATATGGTGCTCCTAATGATAGAAAATCAATAGTAGCATTTACTGTACTATTCATTTCTACCCCAGGAAAGATGAATACATCCCCGTATCCTAAATCAGTTGTTAAACCCGTTATACCAAGCTCATTTCGATTGAACCAAGAATTATTCCATCGAGAATTCGTATTAGGATATGATACTAGATTTTCCAAATAGTCATGAGCATTTATAATCAGAGATTCGAAATCGTGAAAAAAATCATCAAGTAATTCAGTTTGAGCTGATACGGTATTGTTTAATTCTTTGTGTGCTGTTTGAGAAAGAGAATTACTAGCAAGAGTGTTTGCACGGTTTACGGTTCCCGAATAGACTATTACTCCAAATAATGTCCCTAAAATAATAGGTAATACTGTGCCGATTAAGATGATAGTGACAACATTAAGAGAGGGTTTCTGGAGACGCACTTGGATTCATGGTATCATTCTTCCAGTGAATAATAAACATTAGTTTATTCAATTTATTAGACAAAGTTCACTCAAACAGCCCCAGTAAGTTGTTATCCTCCAGAAAATCCGCAATGTTTGTACATACTTGTTCTAGATTATTACTAGAGATATCAATCTCAATATGAGGAAGGATCGATTTCTTTACTTCTTTCCTGAACAGTTCCTGTTCTTGTATAAAGATATTTAGATTATCATATTGAGGGGGGTTGCCTGAAACTTTTAATCGCCTCATTTTAGCCTGGTTAAAACTATTTTTATTCCTTTTACATAAAATAATACAGAATCCAAGGGGAATTAATCTTTTTTCTAACCATTGAAAATCAATTTGTCTGCCTTGTTGCCTCTGGTATACAATTGTGCTAATATGGAACCTATCAACAATCCATGAATAGTAACGCTGAAGCTCAAATAATTTAATCCATGTTTCATAGGTTTCTATAGCTTGTGCCTCTTCAGAGGGACTAAAATTGATTAATCCACGTCCCCAAGGAAAATTAGTAAATCCACACCATTCAGCAGAAATAATTGGAGAATGATAGCGATATTTTCGTGGACCTACAATTCTAGGGTGTTCATTCAGCATGAAGGCAATTTCAGTCTTCTGAGTAAGCCGGGTCCCTTCTAATATAATTTTAGGGGTTAATTTAGGAGGTTTTTGAATCATATAATTTACTCCTTTGTAGTTCTTGATTTCTTCCGTCTTTTTTGGAACAATAGCAGAGGGAATGATGTTAATAGAATGAGTAGAGAGCGACTTTCTCCTATAGACTTACTTGTTGAAATGATTGTTGTTGAGGAATTCTCTGAAACTGTTGTTGTATTGGTTTGTGGAATGTTTATAGCCGTTGTTGATAAATAGCTAGTGGTTGACGATTGTAAGAAAACTTGGATAGAATCAAGAATATTACCCGAAAAATCAAAAAATCCTAAATTTTCTCTTGTTGATCCTCGTGTCGGAGTTGAGATAACTTCAGGAGCCCAATAGTATACACCGATACCCTTTGAATTTGTTGAATTCATCACAATACGAGAAAGATCCTTTAAGAAACTATACTGTCCCTGAACCGTTGCTGGGTATCCCTCATGAAGCTGACTCTCGAGACCAATTGTATTTGTCTTATCATCGTTCCAATCGAGTGTCCAAGGATAAGCTGTTTCAACCACACAAATTTTCTGATTATATCTTGAACTTAAATCAACCAGATTTTCTTTTAGATTTGTTAACGTTCCATGCCACCAAGGATAAAATGATAGTCCAATAATATCAAAGGACACATTGTAATTGGCTAGATTATTATAAAACCATCTACACCCTGCATTATCCCCACCCCTATCTGAGTGAATCATGATCTCAATTGAATCCGTTAAAGCAGCGTCGTGAACCCCTTGAATACCAGATTTTAAAAGAGAGGTAAACTGAGTCCATTGAGATATATTATTGAATGTTCCTCCAACTTTTCCTTCATCCCATAACATCCCTCCTGTGATCTCGTTACCAATTTGTACAATACGAGGTAAGGAGCCTTGATTCCGTAAAGTTGAAATGATTTCGTGAGTATATGTGTAAATGGCGGTTTCAAGTACATTAAAAGATAAATTATTCCAAGCTACAGGTTTTGTTTGATGACCTGGATCGGCCCAAGTATCTGAATAATGAAAATCTAGTAATAAGTTGAATCCCATATCAGTAATTCTTCTTGCAAAAGAGAGTGTCTGATTTCTACCACAATACCCATCAACTGGATCATTCCAAATTCGCAATCGAATAGAGTTAATACCGTTACTTCTTAAAATTTGCAATAAGTCGGTTGTTTCTCCATTCATATTGTATATGCCTCCATTATCTTCAATTTCTGGTAGAAAAGAGATATCGACCCCTCTGTAGGGAAGGATAGTTTGCTCATTTGAACTTGAATTTGTTGTTGGATAACTGCAACCTGTGGTTTGAAAGAAAATGAGAGAGATAAAGACAAAATAAATGGAATATGGAGTTAATAAAGAGAATCGGAGCATTCTAATATGGTATTCTGTTGTAACTATTTAAATCAATATTAATCAGGAATTTGTGCCATATCCGATCGAGTTATAAACTAATATTAGTGATGCTATTAGTAGTTGATAATACTATCAGAGGTAGTATGCCTTGACAGAAACTAATGAAATAACTCAATGGGTAACGAAAGAAATTAATAATCTTCTAAACAGTGTCAATCGTCTTGCAATACTCGCTATTATTAAAGAGTATCAAGATGATGGGATTTATGGTTATCTCATTGGAGAAAAATTAATAGAGGCCACACAAGGAGAGCTTGATGGTACAAAGGCAACTTTTTATGCGATATTACGTAGATTCGAAAAAGAACAAATGGTGGAACACCAATTAAAAGTTTCCTCTTCTGGACCTGCACGTAAACACTATCGTTTAACTCAAAAAGGGGAACGGGCATATCAAGCTCTTTGGCAAAATTGGATTCACTACTATGGAATCCTTGGCGATTTAATAGAAACTACTGAGAAGGAATTTAAATGAATACGACATATAAAGAAATTGATGACTACTTAGCTGAAGTAGGTAGATATTTAGACCCTTTAGCTGATAAAGAACAAATATTGAAGGAATTACAAGCACATATCTGGGATCTTGCCCACAATATATCAGAAAAAGAAAAAGGGATAACCATTCACGAAGCTTTTGAACAGGCACTAATGATTATGGAGGATCCAAAATCTTTAGCTTCGAAATTTTTGGAGGAGGAATCCAATATTGCTACGGAATGGAAAACCCCCTTAACTCGACCTGAATCAAAGATACAGAATGAGCAATTTGTAATCCTTGCTTTAGCGGGATTTGTAGGAATTATGATGATAGCATGGATAATTCAGATTGCAACAGATGATCCTTTCATCTCTTTTCTCTCTCTGGTTATGGGTTTGATTGGAATAGCCTTTTTCATCATGGCTTTGTACATTACAGACGAAAAGACTTTCAAAGAGCAAATGATGAAGCTAAGGGTATCATTTCAGAAATCCTATGAGGATATCCGAACAGAATTCAATAAAAGAACTACTCCTGTACCAAAAAAGTCTTTAGATGTCTATTACGTGAAGGAGGAACCGAGAAAATCTGAAGTTGGTTTTTGGTCCGCCTTCGGACCACATATTGGTGGTTTCTTTGGAGGTGTATTTGCAGTAATCGGTATTGTATTTTTACTTTACTTAGAAATCTCCGATATTCCGATTTTCAATGAGAATTGGTACTTAATTGCTGGATTTGCAGTTTACTTCTCATTAGTTGTAAGTATTGCCTACAATGCTTTTCTTGTACTATTTGGTCGGATTAGAGTTACTCGCTTAGCCTCAGCACTTAAGAACATTGTAAGTGGAGCTTCAGCTGTCGTAGTTGTACTTTATTTTCCATTTACATTAGCCTTAGCAATTACTGCTAATGCCCCTGCAGACCTTTTAGCGGATCCTGATGTCTTTTGGTTTATCCAGAATTCGGATTTATTCTTAAGAGTAATTTTTGGTGTTGCTGCTGTGATCTCTTTTCTGTCCGCGCTCTATGATGTATTTAAATTTGGAGCTTGGCAGACAAGTGATAGGAAATCATTGATCTGATTTCCTTTCTACTTTTTTTCTTAATCAATCTCAAGAATTACTCCTGTAACCCCTAAAAGTATTAAATTTTCTACAAAGTAATCTCGAACTTCATTAGCAAAACTCGCTAATGGTGAAATTTCCACTCCCTTTTCCAACTTCTGAAGCATTCCTTCTACTGCACTCAAATGACGAGTATTCAGCACAAGTCCATAATTTACAATTTCAAAAACTTGATCAGTAAAAGGTTTGGAGGTAATAGTATCATCCAATCTTTCACTTAACAGTATGAATGCTTTCACACCGAGTTTATATGCCTTGTCAGCATCGATTAAATAAGGAGTCAGGTCTGTAGATGAAAATTTGGTTTGTGCTTCATCGAAAGTACGTTTAGATGCAAATATCAACTCTTCAACCTCTTTAGAAATTTCTTGAGATATATCTCCCTTCTCCGAATCAGTTGTTGGGGAAGAAGTTACGATTACCTGTTCAATCTGTGTTACTGTTTGCGTAGCGGCTTCCAAGTTTTTCTTTACCTCCTCTTTATTTTCAATTTGTTTTCTGAGTTTATCTAATCTTGCTCTTTCACTTTTTACTTTGGCACTGTCTTTTTTTGCTCGGGTTTGTTCTGCTTTTCTTTGATTGTTAGTTATTACTAGCTGCTCTTTCTCATTTTGTAACATTGTAAGTTTATTGGATAATATTCCATGCTCAGTCTTTTTAATTGTTAGTTGTGATTCTAATTCGGAATTTTGCAATTCATTATTGGAAATTTCACTCTCAAGACTATTAATTGTCGTTATTAACTGGGTGATATCTTCTACCTTTCTTTTGGGCTTTGAATCTGCTTGTTGCAGATCCACTGCCTCTTGGAGCTTCATCACTTGGATTTTAAACGATTTTTCTTTCTGAAATAACTCCTTTAGATCTTGAGATAAATCAAACTTGGTTTGAATATGAGTGGATGATAATTTCTCCATCCGTGTATACAGCGCCAATAGATCATCTATAGTTGAAGACATCTCTTCTTAGCTCCTGTCGTGCAATCGTTTATGTAGATGTTCAATCTCCAAGGTTAAAGTGTCAAGAAGGTCATGAGTGGTTTGATATTCAGAAGTAATAACCGCGAGTTGCATTTTTTCAGATTGACCCTCACCTGATTTCTGGTCTAATTCAGCATTGAGTGCTATTAATTCATCTACCTCGTTCTGAAGAAATTTCTCTTGAGCTTGAAGCTTCACGTATCCCATATCAAGTTCTTTTATTTCTTTTTTCAGTCCTATTTGCTGAGTTTGAAGATTTAGAAGAGCAGTGGTATGCTTTTGGATGCTTTCACGTAGAAATTGAGGATCGTCGTCAAACTCTTGTTTGGCGATGTTGACATTTGGGTGTTTTATTCGGAGTAGATCGATTTCTGATTGATATTCTTGGATCGTTTTCTGTTTTGATGTAATTTTGTTTCTTAATAAATCTTGAATCCTTTTATATTTACTTGAGCGTTCATCGTACTCTGATTTTTTCTCCTGATATAGCTTCTCTAGTTCAGCTTCTGACAATTTTTCAAGATCTTCTCGATTTAACATTGTATAATCACAGGTGAGAAAGGAGTAGATTAGTGTTTCGAACTATTGATCTGATTTCTTTTGATTATCAATAAACGAGTTATATTTCTATTTATATCTTTATAACTTTGATCGAATTGAATCTACGGGGGTGAGAAACAGAAGTAACTTAATTAAATTTACGTTTAGTCAATACTATTACAACAAGAGCTAAACTGATTAGGGGAAATGACCAGCTACTTGTTTGTAAGGAATCTGTAGTTTTATCAACATCACTCGTTGTTGAAACTTCCGATGTAGTACTATAATCCCAAGTAGTAACAGGTTCAAGAAGTGAATACGCGTATATAGATTTATCATAACTTCCAGCGACTATATCATCAATACTATCACCATTGAAATTTCCAACAGCTACTGATACTACCCAATCAGAAGGTTCCTCCATTTTCCACATTAATTCACCGTCATTTCCATTGAAAACGTAAATATTTGAATCATATGAACCTGCTAGTACTTCTTCCTGTCCATCACCATCAAAATCGCCAATTGAAACAGATATTACTTCATTTTCAGGTGTGGTGTTGTTCCATATTTGACTACCTGTAAGACCATCGAATACATAAACGTTAGTATCACTGCTTCCTACTATTGCATCATCCACGCCATCATTATTAAAATCTCTAGCAACTACTGAGGTAACTGATCCAATTTCTGTGTTATTCCAAATTGTTTCCCCAGTTTCTCCATCAATTGTATATAATCTTAGATTAGAATAACAACCACATAAAACATCATCAATTTGGTCATTGTTGAACTTTCCAATAGCAAGGGCAATTGTAGATTTATCCTGATCAGAATTTACCCAAAGAATTTCACCATTACTACCATTTATTGCATATATTTTGCCATCCAAACTACCTGCGATTGCATCCACCCCATCCCTACTGAGGTTCCCAACAATTACAGGCAAAATATACTCTGAAATATTTGTATAGTTCCATAACGTAGTACCGTTCCTCCCATTAATTGCTAATACCTTTTTTCCCCAACTTCCTACTAGTGCATCTTCAGTTCCATCTTGATTAAAATCTGCAACCGCTAGAGAAAATGCTTTTTGACTTGTATCTGTATTATTCCATAAAATCGTTCCAGACTCCCCTTCAACAGCATAAACCATTCCTCCCAACTCCCCTACTAATGCATCAGCAGATCCATCGTTATCAAAGTCCCCTATCGAAATTGATCTAATCATATCTGTGGGTGCATAATTTATCCAGGACATTTCACCTGTATAACCATTGATAGCATAAACATGTGTTTCATGATCTCTGGCGACTACGTCATCAATTCCATCGTTATTCAAATCTCCCACTACTACATGATGAATATAAGCTGCTGGGTCAGTATTTCTCCAAAGAAGAGTTTCAATTTTTTCAGAGGAAGAGATAGTTTTTCCATATCGCTTCCCAAGATTCTCTGGATTTAGATTACACATAACTAATCCTAAGTTGAAAGAAAGCAATAAAAGAAGAATTAAGCCATAAAATCCTTTAATTTTAGTATCCACTCGCGTTACACCTACAATGAACTAGAAATTCCCAATAGGAAATTCTGTAGAATGAGACTTGGAAGTAATTAGATTTTATAAAAAGAAAGATAGGGGCAAAAATGTCACATACATCATATGAAGAAAAAATAATCAATGATAATGAAATCACATATGGATCTAGTGATAGATGGAAAATGGCTTTATTATCCTCAATCTGGAAAAGTCCTTACTGATGGACGTATAGTTATTGAAGGAAATAAAATTGCATATTCTGGCCCAAGACAAGGCGAGGGAAGTAACAAGAAAGCCGGTCATGAATATTATAATTTTGAAAAGGGATTAATTATTCCAGGTCTGGTTAATGCTCATACGCATATCCCCATGACTTTACAGAGAGGGATTTCTGAAAATAAACCTCTACAAACATGGTTAGAACACATTTGGAGTATAGAACCACACTTAGTTCCAAAAGATGCATATTGGGGAGCAATGTTAGGTATTGCGGAAATGGTTGCCAGTGGAACGGTTGGATTTAATGATCAATATTTTTATTCTGATCAAATTGCCCATGCTGTTCATGAAACAGGGGTAAAAGCTATTCTTGCTCCTAGTATATTTTTTGCTGGAAATCCCGAGGCTAGCTCAATGGAAGAGGCCTTCAATCATGCAAAAAATGTTCATACCAAATGGAATGGAGATAATAATCGCCTTTGGATCGCATTTGGCCCCCACGCTCCCTATACAGTAGAAAAAGAGTGGTTTCAAGCTATTGCAGATGAAGCGCGCGAAAGAGAAACAACAATCCATACACATTTGAATGAAACCGAGTATGAAGTTGGGGAATCAGAAAGAGCACATTCAGTTAGACCTGTAGAATGGATGGAACAAATAGGAGTTTTGGATACCATTAACAGTGCAGCTCATTGTGTGCATCTATCGCAATCTGAATATGATTTATTGAGAAAATATAATGTAAATGTACTTCATTGCCCAAAAAGTAACGCTAAGATTGGTACTGGATTTGCTGACACACCTCGTCTCCTCAAGGAAGATGTGAATGTTTGTCTAGCAACCGATGGTCAAGCTAGTAACAATAAACTAGATATGTTTGAGGAAATGTCATTTGAAGCTTTAATTCACAAAGCTGTTTATAAAGATCCAACTGTTGTCACTTCTACTGAAGTAGTCAGGATGGCTACGTGTAATGCACATAGTCTTTTTCCTAAAGACGTTTATTCAGGAACTTTATTAAAAGATACTTCAGCAGATCTTGTAGTTCTTGATCTAGACTCCCCTGGAACAACTCCTATTATTGATCCAGTTAGTCATCTTTGTTACGCTATAGGACGAGAAAATGTAGTTATGACAGTAATTGATGGGTCAATCGTGTATCAGGAAGGTAAATTTCTAACATTGGATGTAAAAAGAGTTCAAGATGAAGCACAAAGAATTACCAATAGGCTACTTGAAACAACAAACGCTAATTAACTAATTTAATTTAATCCTGATAGACATAAATATTCAAGAGGATGGTATATAGGATTCCCAAACGGTTTTTTGACTTGATTAGTCCGCTCTATGACTTTCTTATCCGGGATGATCCAACTAAAAAGATTATTGATGCTCTCAAATTAACAGGCCGAGAGAGGGTACTTGAAATTGGTGCTGGTACTGGAAGGAGTATTGCCTCCATAATTTCCTTAGCACAGCGTGTTTGGCTTCTAGACCCTTCACAACCGATGCTTCAGCAAGCTATTCAAAAATTTCCAAATGCCCAACCTGTTCTAGCATATGCAGAAAATTTACCTTTTGAAGAAGGATTCTATTTTGATCGGATAATTGCTGTTGACTCTTTGCACCATTGGGATAATCAATTAGAGGGATTAAAGGAGATTGAGCGAGTTCTTGAACCAACTCACGGTTTTTCAATCATTGTTGAGTTTGATCCTTCTAGAATTCTCGGACATTATATTAAATCAATGGAAAAATTCTTTCGGATGGGTTCAACATTTTTTACTCCGGTAGAAATGCGTACATTACATAGAAAAGCTAATCTGCATATAATTAGACAAGCTTACCTTGATGAGGGGACCTACCTTACCATGGCAAAGAAAAAATGAGGAATTAGATTTAGAAACTAATTTTATAGTGTAAATTAATCATTCTTCCTCAATTGAAAGGCTTACTGGGGTTCGTGTCTCATTACTAATCAGTGAACGGATTTTAAGAAGTCCTCCTTCTAGATGATTTTGTGTACTTCTTAGTAACCCAGGTGTTGTTGATCGTGGTTGTCCTTTGTAGCGCCATAACAGAACTAGATATGCCGCACCAATAAAAGCCGCAAGTAAATTTAATTTTTGTAATTTTAAATCATCTGGATTCCCTGTTATAAAAGCCACTGTGCTACTTTCAAGCGAAGCATAGAATGCAAACAGTGAAATGATCAGGAGGAACAAAGCTTTCGTATATGGATGTAAGCGACTGATATATTCTAGTGGATTCAACCGTTTAATACCACGTAAAGGATCAACAACTCTTTCCACACCTACTGCATTCCATACTCCCATAATCACTGCAGCAAATAAACCAAGAAGATCCAAGATACTTGTAAGGTCCTGTAGTGAACCTCGAGTCGAAGCAATTAGGGGAACTACCGTAATCATGATCAGAATAAGTGTTAACCCTAAAAACCAAGGAAGCATCCCTTTTTTCCTCTCACGAATAGGGGAGGAACCTCGAAATTTATCTTTGATCCACCATATTATTAGAAAGAGGAGAGTAATGGATAAGATAGAAGTGAATGTTCGGGAAAATGAATCAATTGCAGGATTGTAAAAAGAAAAAGTTTGTCCAAAAATTGTTACTTCACTAAATTCTGTTCCTGTAGACGTCATAAGGAGAAATAGCGTAAAGATGATTGGAGTTAGATAGCCTAGGATAAAAACCAGAAGTAATGCCCGTTTTCCCCTAGGTGAGAAACCTGATTGGGGATAATCAGCCTCAATAATTCTAATTATCGCCATCAGTCCACTTAGTAGGAAAAATGGCTCTAAAACAGTCCAGAGAATATATAGAACTGGACCAGTCAGTATAATCACAAAGGAGGAAGAGACAAGAGCTAAATATACAATGAAGAGAATGGCATTAAGAAAGATAAACCCGATGATGACGGATAAGATCTTATAACGCCTTCTCATGGCTGGAAAATGAGGACGGGATAGGAGATTCGGTACTGATCCACCTTTAAATATTGTCATAAAAGCAATGAATGAGATGTAAAAATAAAAGAGCATAGCTAGCCCCAATCGGGGAGAAGAAGGTATAGTGATGGATGTACCACCAGCTGCTGAAGCTTGGATATCTTGTACTACTTCAGGGGGAATATTGGCAAAATGGAAGAATGTGAGTATAAATGCACTAATATACAAAGCAAGAACTAAGATTTTATGCCTTGAAAGAGTCAACTTCCCCTCTTCATCTGGAACGTAAATTAAGACTTGAAATTCACTTACCTTTTCTAAAGCCCAAGACATTCAACATACCCTAAATTGTCATTTATTAAGAAAGTACTACCATTGATTCCATTAGGAATGTGATAAAAATATATCTAAACTCAAGATCATCTGATCTAGAGTTTGGGAAATAGTGCTAAGCGTTCTGAGAGTAATATAAGAAGAAGGATAATTGCACCTAAAAAGAATGAAATGGTCATTGTTGCACCAAGATCTACAACGATGGTTTCACTGATAAAAATAATCATCCATGACCCTAATAGAATCAACCAGCCAATAATAAAAAAACCTTGGAGCTGTTGCTGATAGGCGATATTAATATCTTGTTTCTCAATACTTCCCTGTGGATAATTATATTCACTATTAAATTGGGCATATTTTTCCCCCAATACCCATATATTCCAAAAAAAGAAAACTAATGTCACATTTAATGCTGCAAGTAATGATGTTTGGAGATTTGGGATGATTCCTATTATTAGGATAGCGAGTGCCATCTCTTTCGCATAGAGTTGTTTCTTAAAGGTAATAAGTCCTGATATTCCATTAACCCCGAGCGCAATCAAGAATGCTTCAGTTAAGAATACTGGTAACAAATCTGATCCCCTAGTCCAGATATAGTTACTCAAACCAATAAAAAGTGGGAAATACCCAAATGGCAACCACGTTGCCAACAGAAGTAGTTTACTTAATAACAATTTGATGGATAATCTCAATTTTGTGCACCCAGTTTACTTAATGAACTCAGAGAGTCGTAATCAGGACCTTCGGGATACCAGTTAAATCTAGGTATCTTTTCAAACTCATGTTGAGTGTTGATTCTAATGAGATTCAGTAAAACATTTGTGAAAGATTCAACCAACTCTTTTGAAACTTTTCTTTGGAGTTTAGATGCATCTATTGTTTCATAAACATAATCTAATCTTGGATTAACCCATATTACTTGCTTTCTTGATTCTATTATCTTCTTAACAGAATTGTTGATTGCCCTATCTGCTAAAGGAGAGATAATAAATAGAATACCAGGTTGGTCTAACCTCGGAAAGACTCTATTCTTAATTTGAGGTTCGATAATATTGTCAAACTGTGGAGAAATTGCTTCTAGATCTACTAAACGTTCAGTAATTAATAAAAGCTGGCGTTTGTTTGCTGATGGTTTAATAATTCGAACATAATCTCCAATAGCTAGAAGCTCTACTTTTGATCGTTGTCTAATTCCCCATTCCGCTATAGAAAGAGTAGCTTTGATAGCTATTTCGAGTATATGCTCTGTTGAAGAAGAATGATCCAGAATAATAATGATATGAGATTGTTGATTTAGTGCATACTCATTCGTGGCCAGAGTATTATATTTTGCAGTGACTCTCCAATTTATTGAGCGTAATTCATCATTTGGTTGATAAGGTCTCACTCCTTGGAAATCAAAGTCTCTTCCCTTATAGATACGGGAAGGAATAGACCCTCCTAATGGTAGCAGTTTATCACGTGAAATTGGTAGAGTTTGTAGCTTTACGAAGTCAGGTACACATGTAACTAATTGAACCGAACTGATTTTTCGATAATTTGACTTTTTGTCAAAAAGATCACTTCCCTTCAGAAAAAGAGGACCGATTGCGTATCTTCCCCGATGATGAAGTTTCAATTTATATGTCCGTTCAATTGTCTCATTTTCTTCAATTTGGATCTGTAAATGATTACTTCCAGAGGAGATTGTACATCTTTCCGCAGTCAGATCAACTATTTCGAGTAAAGGAATAGCAGGACCGTTATTTGTGATGGTCAGTTTTACTTCAATCTCATCACCGATATAACACCGGTCTGATGAAATAGTCCGAGTAATCTGAACTTTATCAATGGTGACCTCTTGGGTTAACAAAAAGAAGAAAAGATAACACAATATCGGTAAAGCAATACCAGATAGGGTTGGAGCCCCTGTTAATAAAGAGAGAAGTACAATGATCAGTAATGAGGTCGTTAAAAACAAAATTTGTTTGTAGTTGTTCAAGGGATTACCTCATGTTAGGTCTTTTTGTAAATAAAAATTCAATTCGGGGATCTTCATTGTTTCGATAAACTTTTTTATATACTGATTTAAGATAGCCCTAACCTTTCTTAACTGGTCTTCCTGCTCTTTCGTATTAGAAGATTCAATTATGAAGCGTTCTATCCACGAATCAGGGTTATCAATAAATAAATTTAATTCAGACCCTAGTGCATCAGTCAAAAAGTCATTTCTGCCTCTCAATTTTTTCATTTCAGTTGCTAGCAGAATTACAAAGTCTTTCTTGATATTTCTCGTATTTAAAAGGTCAAATATATTCTCAAATAAGGGGCTATTTGTTAAAGAACGATCTTTGTACTCACTCATCCCTTTTTTGAATTGCTTATCAAGGAAATGACTATCTTGCTCAAGGAAAAATCTAATTTCTGACAATTTCAATTTCTTATCTTCGGATTCAACCAGGTTTTTTGAATTCGTTATTAATCGTTGATGTTTATAATCTTGTAGGAGTTTTCTCAATAGAAAAAAGGTTAAAATTACTAATAAAATCCAAAGAAAGATGTAAAAATAGAATGAGAATAAGAAATCTACTATATCAAAGGTCAAACTCATTCTTCTTCCTCCGAAGTATCTGTATCGTTCTGAGAGGATTCAAAAATAATATGCTGCGAGACCTCTTTGGCTCGATGGACAGTTATGTTTGATATCTCATGTTCTGAAAATTTCGCTTCGGTAAATAAATTTGTTAACTCATTGAAGCTATCATCGGAAATTAATTTTTTCTCCCCTACGTCATCCTTAAATTCGAATGGAGTTAGATGGTAGGATTTATCTGCACCTTTTCCTTCTAAGTGGTCAGAAGCTTGATAATAGCACTCAATTATGTTTCTGGGAGCACCTTCGAATTCTTTACGTACCTTCTGAAATTCTTCTATAGAATGGGTGGATTTAGGAGGCATCATCTTCCTTTTTCTATCTGTTCGAAGGATAATAACAGCTGATATCAAAATCAGGATGATAAAGAATGAGTTTTGAATATCTTCAAGCATCGGTAAGGTCAAAAGTGGTGATCGTGTTTTTCGAGTAGTGGTTGTTGTCTCGGATATATCGGTCTCCGTGGGATTTTCTGTAATAAACGTTGTTACTTGAGTGATATCTTCGGTTGATGTCTCAAAAGGGTTGAAGTCCTGTGGAGTATAATCTGAACCTGTTATCAATGATGCCATCATGAATACGAGCAGCATTACGACTAACCAGATTGAAATCGGTTTGAAGACTCGAAAGGGGAATTCTAATTTTAATAAAATCCAAATTAGAATTAAGAGTGGAATCGCTATGGCAATTATCTCGAAGATAGGAAGATCAAACTGGAGAATTGGATTTTCTTGCCTTCTCCCATGTAATAATTCCATAGTTATTTGGAAAATCGCCAAGCATAGAAGGAGGAAAAAGAAGAGCACAGTTTCCTTTCTTCTCAGCGGTTCGAATCTCTTATCAACCACAACTACTCTTTCCTGGGTGCGTCAACTTTTGTTAAAATCCTTGAAACAATTTCTTCTGAAGAACCACCTGCAATAAATGATCCGATGTCTAGGATAATCCGATGAGCTAAGGTTAGAGTGGCTAATTCTTTGACATCGTGAGGAATAACGTAATCTCTCCCCTTTAGTACTGCATTAGCTCTAGCTAATGACATAAGATCTAACGATCCGCGTGGAGAAGCTCCTACTCTTACCTGAGGAGCTTTTCGAGTATAATCAACGATATCTACGATATAAGATTTGATCTCATCAGAAACAGAGACAGTTTCTACAACCTTTTGCATTTCACGAAACACACCTTTTGTAATAATTTGGGGGAGAGTAAAGGATTTAGATTTCCGATCAATGCGATTAGTAAGAATTTTCGCTTCATCAAGTTTTGATGGATAACCAATTCGAATCTTAGCTAGAAATCGATCGACTTGAGCCTCAGGAAGAGCAAATGTTCCTTCTAATTCAAGTGGATTCTGTGTTGCAACTACTACGAAAGGTTTCTCATCACTAATAAGCTGATGTGTATTACCTCCAATAGACACTTGGTATTCACCCATAGCTTCCAATAAAGCACTCTGAGTCTTTGGAGTTGCTCTGTTGATTTCATCGGCTAAAATAATATCAGCAAATAAGGGACCAGGTTTGAATTCAAAGTCATTTGACTTTTGATTATAAATTTCAGACCCAGTAAGATCTTGGGGTAAAAGATCCGGCGTAAATTGAATCCGATTAAAGTCACATCCAAGAACAGAGGCAAAAGATCTACAGATCATGGTTTTAGCTAGTCCTGGATAATCTTCAAATAATATATGCCCATCTGCGAGTAAACAAAGCATAACATGTTTTAAAACTGAGTCCTTCCCAATTATATGTTTGTTTACTTCACTTAAAATGGTGTTACAAGTGTCAACGGCTTCTTGGATATTCATTGAGGGAGGATCCTCCTATATTAGGCTTTTACTGAGAGAGGATTTTCAGGATTTCGGCAGATGCATTTAGGAATTGCTTGAAATTAATTCAAAAGAATAAATCTTTGGATGTAAATTTAATAATTAATCATTAAAAGAAAAGTTAATGATTTTCTACCTAATAATGGGAATTATTGTCAATAATTTGGTGTTTCTAGTATCTTAAGTTGTCTGTTCACATTTCTTTTGAGAAACGAGAAGTGTTTCGACTTATATAGTGCAGGCGAAGTTATGTGAAGTCTTTATGTGAAAATATTTACTAATTTTCGAAATTAAATTAAATTTTTCTGATAATTATCAGAAAGAGGAGCTAGGCTTTAATGAGGAAAAAATTATCAGTTAAGCTTCTTTCCAATCCCAAATACCAACCTTTCTCCATCGACAGTATGCCCAAATCCAAGTTTGAATCATAATTGCTGCATCATAAGATGTAAAGGTGAAGTGCCAATCTTTTTGAGGTCGAAGGTAACATATTTCAGTATGTCCGTACTTATCTCGTCCATAGATATGATGTGTACGACTGGAAATGGTTGGTTCCATAATCCAAGCTCGGGGTGGAGCATTCGGATAATTATGGGGGAACTCAATCAATACAGTAAATGTACCATGAGCATACTGTCCAGTGGTGGAATACTTTACCTGTACAGCAATATTTCCATTGTCAAGATAGTAGAAATCTTTACGAGTTAATCCTGGAAATACTCCCTTTAGTTCATGTAATTCATTCTCAACTGTCCGTCTCAATTTGGTATTTCCCTATTCAGTATTTCATTTATTAAAATATGTGATCAAGTACACCTGCTTCTGGCCAATCCCAAATGCTTGTTTTTGTCCATCTGCAATATGTCTTCAACCAAGCTTCTACCATGAGAGCTGTTTCATATGAACTATAGTGCATACGCCAATCTTTCTTGGGTCTAAGATAACAAATACTTGCGTGTCCATCTTTATCCCATCCATATACGTGTGGCGTATTTTTTGGGATTCGGGGTCTTTGAACCCACACAAGGGGTGATCCTACTGGATAATTATAAGGAAATTCGATAAGTACATCGAAATGTCCACAGGCATATTTGCCTGTAGTAATAAAGCTGACTTGTACACATTTATTCTTGTTTTTCAGCTGAAGAAAGTCTTTCTTATGTATATCAGGAAAAATTTTCCGTAAACTTTCCAATTCCCTATCGACTAAGTTACCTCTAAGTGACAAGCTCTCTCAACTTCTATTAATTTTTATTTTAACGATTAAATTCAGTTTTATCAGTGTCTGAATCTGATCCAACCTGATTTCCGTGGAAGGGACATTCCTTACTCTTCTCTAAATCCTCATAGTAACACAATTCGAGTCCTTCAAACTTAATCTCCTCTGAATCAGGTTTTAAGATAGTTCTGTTATACCAGAGATAAAAATTGAAAGGGAAGTGATATAATCCATGTTCATGACCCTTAAGCAGAGTATCCAAGCAAAATTTTGAGAGGAGGAGAGTTATGTTATCAATATCTAATCCTAATCCTGGTTGAGCAAGTTGTTCTTGCATGGTCCGATCATATACAATCTTCTTCTCTAGCTCACTTGTTGTCGGAATACTTCCTTGAGGGTCACCGTCTGACAAAGGATAAGTTAAAGTATCAGCATAAACGCAATGATAACAGAGATCATCTTCACGCTTATCCACTTTGAACATTAATCCCCCTTTTACTCCATCAAATGTTCCTGCATAGATAACAGGAAATTTCAAGTCATTTATATGTACAAAATCGTTGATTGCAAAGTTAACGTCGTGTTCTCCGGAAACAGCAATTAGTAGATCAATATCTTTGAAGATCTCAAGGAAAAAGTCTGCATCAGCTCTTGTGTGCAATACAAATTTTCGTTCTATAGTTTTTATTTGAGTTTCTGGTAATCTCTTTCGAATAAAGTCTTTAACTGCTTTAGTTTTGTACCTACCGAGCTGGGAAAGATCAGAAATGTGACGTATAATATTATGGACTTCAAGTTGGTCATCATCGATGAGGATAAAGCTCTTAATACCTGTTTTTGCCAGATATAAAGCCAAAAGGGAACCACCTGATCCCATTCCAATAATGGCGACCGTTTTTGTTCTTAATATATTTAAAGGGGTTTCTTCTTGATCAATACGTACAAATAGTCGTTCAAGATCAATGGATTCTATTTCAAACTCATCTAATGATTCAATATTGTCTTTATTTCTATGAATGGTGATCTTTGTTATCTTAAATGTTTTATTATCAAGAGTCAGATTAATAAAGGGAAAAGTCATGGAAAAATTGGAATTTGTTGTTTCTGTCGAGAGATATCCGATTTGATAAATATCATTGCTGGTAGATGTCAAATCAACCAAATGAAATACAGTAAAATCATCAAAAGACCGTCCAAATAGGGGTAAAGGATCCTCTTGGAAAGGTATGTTTTTTAATCGTGCTTCAAGTTCTGGATAGAGTAAAAATTTCATTTTTATCACAAATTATTTTGTATTACTCTCCATAAGGGCTTTTCAAGGAGTACAGGTAAATCATCTTCAATATCAGATTTTAAAAGAGATAGAAATGGATGTACAAGTTCCATATCATTTAAGGTTTCCGCGGTATGAGTTTTAAAAGTAAAATTTTTTGACATGTCCTCTGATGAAATATCAAAGTAAAGCTTACCCTTAGGGAATTCAGGGGGAAAAGAAATTGATATCATAAGATTTACGTATATTAATTGATCTAAATGACTAATTTGGCATTGATAGGGGAATGATAAGACTTTCTCATCTGGAGCTTGACCAGGATAATCCTGTATATCGTGAATTGCCGAAAGATGGTCAAAAATGTTCACTAATTCGTGTTTTACTCTCGATAGAATATCCGTTGATACTCCTTTTTCTCTGATTACTGGTGTTCGTTCATGTATAGTAGTAGGAGTAAAACTAAGATTACTTGGTGGTACTGATCTTGTGATGAAGGAAGTTTCAACCATATTCTGCTTCTCTCTAAAGTAAACTTCAATTATCGGTTCATACTCTCGTTCGGAATGGAAATTTAGGATAAAAGTCAATATAACATCTAAGTGGGGATTATTAAGGAAAAAATCATGAATCTGTTGGTGATCACCATGAGACGGTCCACCATATCCAGGATGCTTATGCCAATTCCCTAAATAGTCAAGTTCTTCCTGAGATAAGATTTGCTTGGCGTAATCGGGATTAATCTCAAAATATGCTGATTCACGGATACAGTTTTCATCGGAAGGTATCTGTGTTTTAAGAATTTCAATTACTAAATGATTCTCATCTTCAATGAGATTTCCGAATAGCATCCCTCCTGTTTCGATACGTGGCCACTGTAAACCCTCCTTAACCATCTCATCGTACACATCCTGATCAATTTGGATAAATATGGATTCCCCTTGATATGAATGCAATAAGTAAATCCCCTTTAAGGATCAGAATTAGATAAGAAGAGATCTAGTTAATAATGTTTTGAAATAGGTACCGTGTCTTTATTCTTTTCAGCATCTTCAGTTGCTTTTTCCTTTGATTCTGTGTCTACTCTTTTAACTGGTCGAGGCATTGTCTTTTGCTCCATTAGTATGTAATTAAATACAGATTTAGTATATTTATTAAGGTTTACTTCTGGGAAGAGTAATTGACAAGTCAATTGAATGTCTAAGATCACTCATACTTCGATGGGCACTTTGTACTTATCATGGAAGCTTTGAATAACCAGATACCATCAATAGAGAGGAGTTTTCCTTCCACCACTACTGTTTTATCTAGGGCAAATCTTTGTGGCCTTACAACAGTGACTGGTGCTACAACTTGAATCTTTAACGAAGGATCTACAATCTCAGGATCAGTAATGGTGAAATGGGTGATATTTGTTATTGTAGTCACATTACCTACAATTTGAATTCTTCGATCAATATAGGATTCTGCATTTGGATCATCCATTAATTCCTTCACACTGTAGATCGGAACTGAGGATCCAACAAATAAGATAAATAGTGAACCAGCGCATAATGCGATTATACCACCCGCTAAGATGATATTTTTTGTACTAGCCATTTTTTATATCACCATTTGCTGAATTCGTTCCGTCTCCTTCATTTTGTTTAATGTTTTTCTCTTGCTCATCCTTGGGTTTCATAATATCTTTCAAAGAAAAAAATCTTCCCACCGTCAGGGGGATGATAGCAAAATGCAATAGAATACATCCAGCCCAGAGAATATTCACATATGGGATGATCTTGACCTGCAGTGCAACACCAGTGAAACCAAAGAGAGGATGATTATATAGGTTTAAATCTAAATTGGGATCCCAAACTGACACAACATAAATGTCGGAGAATAAATTGGTGATAATTGTCACGTCCTGTCCTTGACGATTGTTGATCCCAAACCTTTCATAGGCCGTATCCCAATAAAGGGAGCTAATTCCAAATCCAATCACATTTGAACCTGAGGATATCATAAATCGTGTATTATATTCAACACTATGTTGTCCAGATTCAGGAATAATCCTTTCTAAATCTAAGATCGTTATTGTTAATGAAGAACCAGTAATTTCAATCTGATCACCATTATAACCAATAACTAATTGCGAATTGGTCATATTTGCACTCATTAAAGCACCAAGAATAATAACTAGAAAGGACAAGTGGAGCATTACTTGGGAAGTTTTCCGGATAAAATGTTTTTCTTCTTTCAAAGCCACCTGAATAAACTCCCAGATTAATCCAATAATCCCAATAATGATTAAGGGTAGAACTAAGTTTGCTTTTTCACTTGAGGTCCAGAAGTTACTTAAAATGGATACAATAGGATTACTAGAGCTAAAGAAAGATTTGAATGAGCCCGTCCTATAGAAATAGCCAGTAACAGAGAAAATAATACCTGCAGCGACTCCTCCAGTCAATAATTGGAATTTTCTGTTGATGGATATTCGTGGGAAAAACGTACAGAAGAATTGAGCAAGTAGCATAGCACCTCCAAACACTGCAATTATTGTATTGTAAATCGGTTTGTCGATGATAATTCTTCCATTGAAACCATCATTGCTGAGTGTGACTAAATATCCCAACATATCATAGATAACAGGAGTAATCAGAGCAAAAACGATAACATAAGTGCCAATTAAACCTGCAATAAACGATATTTTTATGGCAGTCATTCGCGTACGAGAAGCTTTTAAGTCATCTCTTCCAATTAATCTGGGAATTGTACCTATCTCTCTTCTAGTAAATCCAAGGATATGAGGAAGGAGAAATGATGTAAGAATAAGTATGAAAAGAATCAATATTCGTTCTTCAGGAATGAATCGGAGAATAAAGCTCATAATGAAACTATTTCTAGGAATAAAAGGAATATCCTTGAGTAATGGATGGAGTATATCCAAGAATGGGATGTCTTTCAAGATTGAAAATGGGTGTTCTAATATTGTTTCAAGTCCTGCTCCTGGAACGAAAGCGTGGACACTATTAATTATTCCACCCCGTGTAATGTATGTAACAAATAATGCACCCACGTAGCTCATACTGACAATATAGTTATTTAAATATTCATGTTTCCGTAAAAATGGTTTTCCGTGATAATAGAGTGTGATAAATAACCAAGGAACAAGGGAGGCTGTTTCTACAGGATCCCAGGCCCAGAATCCACCCCATCCAAGGGTAATATATGCCCAGTACCCCCCAACAATGATTCCAGAACTCAAGATTAACCAAGCAGCAGAGACTGTAAATTCAAAGAAAGAGTCCAATTTTTGTTTACCTTCGAAGTCAGGAACCTTTCCGTCTTCAAGCAGTGATATTCGAGCAATAGCGATCACCATGGGAATTAAACATAAAGCATATCCAATGAAGATAACAGGCGGGTGAATAACATTCCAGATATTCATTAAAAAGGGATTAAGTCCAAGTCCATCCGAGCGAATGGATTTATTTAGCTTGAAAGGGTTACTCATTACAGCTAACAGCAATAACACAGCAACTTGAATTGCAGCTAATGCAAAAGCTCGCCAAAAGAGGGGTTCATGAGCATATTCACGAAATAGCAATCTGAAGATATAGTAGGCTACACCAATAAGGAATGCCCAAAAGAAATAACTTCCTGCTTGTCCACTCCAGAGGGCGGATAATTTGAAGAAGAAATCCATATCATTATTTACATATTCACTGACATAGAAAAAGGTATAATCGTTTGTCACGACAGAAAAAGCGAAATAAAGAAATGCAATGAGAAGGGCAACCATCCCAGTAGACAAACTCATCTCAGAATATATTTCCCATTTTTCAACATATTTACCAAGTAAGACAAATACGGCATCAAGAATAAACGCAACTAAGCTGATGACTAGAATAATCGCCCCTAAATCTATACCAAACGTTCCAAAACCAATGTAAATCATTGTAATATCTCCAAAGTTTTATATTCTTTTTGTACCTCGTCGTGTTCTTTTATTTATACTTGAAGTACTTCGTTTTCTATATCTAACCTCTCTTCTGCTCTTGAGAGTCTTACGAGCATCTTTTTTCTTATATTCCACGTATGTATATAGTCCAGCAGGGATAAAAATACCTACAACGGCTAGCAAACCAATCACCAGCTCAAAAGGTGTGGATTCTTGATGGCCGAGAATATAGAAATAGCTTTTATGACTCCACCCAGTATTTAACATATCATCAGTGGATTCAAAGTAATAAGCATAAGTCCCTGGGGTTGGTAAACCTTCTGGGAATGTAATCTGCCAAATATGAGTATCAATTTGTACAAGGGATTCTGACTTCTCAGATTGACCCGAGCGATGGTAGCGTATACGTACGTACCTAACTCTTCCTTGAGAAGGAACATCTTGAGCACTTACAGTAATCGAAAATTCTTTATGTACAGGGATTTCTAATGATGGAAAAAAACCAATTTCGACAACATTCGGAGGAAAAAGATCAGCCTGCCACACAAAGAAATAATTGCCACGAACAACTTGGTTTCCCAATGTGTCGTTAACAATTATATTGAAATTCACACTTGTACTATCAGCGTGAGGATCTAAGGATGTATTGTACATGTTTCCCACCAAAGAGTGGGGAACCATTTCGACTGCATGATATGGCTCCTTATTTATGGAATAGTTGAACAAAACATTAGAAATTCCATCTGAGTCAAATGCAGCAATTAGAATAGTTACAGGATCCGTTGGCCGTGGAGCGGAAGGAGACCATAATGCATTAAGAACACCTGGCTTACTATAAAGCCATAGATTTGAGAGGGCATAAATGGAGAGTGATTGGGTAACAGTAAACTTATCATTCCAAGATGTTTCGAATCCACCAGTCCCATCCTCATTGGATAATTGATAATATCCGCCATGATCATTATCGTATAGCTTATCATTAAGAAATTCTAATGCATCTAAAATGAGATTATAAAACAAACTATTATCCGATAGTTTGTACGCTCTGTCTAATGCTCTGATAGCATAAAATTGTCTTTCTGTATATTTTTTATAATCAACAGAACCTCCAGTATTCAGAGAAATTGTTGCGTAAAAACCCCCATATCTCTGATCCCAGTAATTTAAGAGAACACTATTTAGAAGGAGAAAGAAATCATCATAATACACTTGGTTCCCAGTTACATTATATAAATGGGCGAGAAACTCAAGGATAAGAGAATTAATGAAGATATCAGCACTATCAGGATCGACCACATGATAGGTACTATTAAGTCCTGTATAAAATAAGCCATTTGTCATATTGCGACAAGTAGTGTTAAAGAAGTTGTATATATCAACGGCTCTATTTAGATAGGTTGTATTCGATTCATATTCATAAAGATCAAGCAAAGCATCTCCAAAAATGGCATTATGGTCTGCTCTTGGAGCCCAAGGAACGTAAGGATCCTCTGCGCTTGGATTAACAACAGGAATAAATCCAGAATGTGAAAGTATATAGTAATAATAGCCATCTGTGCTATTCCAACCATATCTATCCATAAAATTAAACGTACTAACTGCATAATCTCGATAAGTTTGATTTCCAGTTGCCTCTGCAAGAGAAAGGAGAGCTTGGATGGCTTTACCTTGCACACCAGGCCTTTTATAACGAATAGATTGGCTAAAGAAAAACCCGTCAAAAATTGTGTCATATAATTCATTAATCATGTTGGTTCCAGTTTTATCAGCGATTTCAAGAGCAAAATCTCGCTCAGTGTTATTTATCACTGCATCAGCAAGTTTGAGAAGAGCAAGGATTGCCTGAGCATTGTCATAGGTCTTTTTTTCACTATTAACACTAGATTCTTGCCAATGCTGATCTTTGGAGGTAAAGAATCCACCAGAGTCATTGTCAAATAAATGATCGATCATGGCATTTGCTACTTCAATTGAGTAATATAGAAAGTTAGGAAAGTAGGCTTCGGGTTCTTCTTGAGAAATCTTACTTAATTTAAAAGAGGAAGAGGGAATATCAATAGATGTTCGATCTGGATGATCTAAAGGACTTAAGGACTGGGTTAGTTCTGATTTAGTAGTAGTTGGAAAGGAATTAAGAGTAAGAAAACTTGGAAGGAACGCTCCAAGAATGAAGAGTGTTAGGAACGAGTATATTGCCCATTCTTTTCTATTAGGACGTAGAGATAATTGCTTCGACATGGATTTCCATCTTTTTTCATTTTTAAATTTCTAAAGTGTATTTACTCGATATTGGGGAAGATATTTGTTGATTTTATTTATGTACTGATTACTGATAGGTTAGGGGTGAGAAATCATATGAACGATTGTTCATGCTTCAAAATCATGGATTTTGACTTAAGCAACAAAATAGGAAAATAACTCTCACAGTCCCCAACTAGTAATAAAAAAAAAACAAAAGAAACAGTCCAAAAGGACTGTTCTTGTGCTTGTACAGTGTTTTTATTCAACCCTAGCTTAGCGTCGTTTCTTACGAATAACGAAAGCAAATACAGCGAATACAGATAAACCAAGAATCCAACCAAATCCAGGCGCTGAATCTGCAGCATCCATTGCATCAACAGCAATGGTATATGCTTCATCTAATTTTGTCAGTGCCAGTTGTACTTTTTGTTTGGCAAGTTCAGGATTGTGGAATGCCGTATCATATGCTTTAGCCAAGTCTTTCGCTTCATCTAGAAGTGCATAGGCTTTGTCTACTTCCGCTTGATCGACACCTTTTGTATCATTGGCTTCATCGACTTTTGCTGAAACGTTTTCAAACAGTGTATCATACTGCGCGATTAAAGTTTCAACATCACCGATATAACCTTCCATGGTTGCATAAACTGTGGCATTATCATTGCCATGACATAAACCACAAGCCTCAGGGAATGGACTAAATTCCCAAGTATGGTTTATACTTGCAAAGCCAGCTGGAACTACAACAGGATTTCCGAATCGATCTGTAGAATTGTATGCTGGGAGCCATCGATAGCCGTGACAATCTGTACACGACAGAGTGTCATTATGGATACTCATTGGACTCGTAGAGGAAATAAACTCATATTGACTATGACATTTTCCACAAAGTTCATTAGTAGTAGCAGCTCTCAATTGATGACCATTTGGACCCATATGATCGGATGCTTCATCATAGTTTGTAGAAGCGTCATGAGGATCGTGACAGGTAGCACAGTAAATACTTGATAGACTAGAATCAGTAGGATCGACCCCAGTTAAGTTTGCGTAGGTACCTTGTCCAGCCATACAATGAAGACAGTAGGACGATGCACCTGGACTTGCCAAAAGATCTTCAAGTGAATCAGAGTGCGCACTTTGAGCCCACGCTGCGTATTGATTTCCACCAGGAAGGTGACAACCAGCACAGACGGAAGGATCTTCATTAACAACTCCAGGTTCATCATGACAGGCAGCACAGGTAATACCATAATCCCAAAAGTCACCAGAAGGTTCTAAATCGCCAGGTTGGGTAGTATTTTCCCATCTTGTTACCATACAGCAACCGCCTTCGGCAGCAAACTCTTCAAGTGTCCATACACTGGGAGGCATGAAGGGATTGTTACCATAGCGGATGACATGGGTTTCATTCACAACTAACTTATCACCGACATAGGTCGAATGCCAAGTGTTGTTCCATGTATCAATTGTTTCATCGTGACAAGGAGAACAGTCTTCAGGATGCCAAGGGTCTGTGATAGTGCTATGGTCAAATGCCTCATACTTGAATGTAGGTTCAAGAATTGAGGTTCCTAACCCAACGGCCACAGCAGTACCCATAAAGGCAATGGCAAACCAGTAGAATAAAACTACTCTACGTCCATTCCACTTGCTTTGACGAAGTAAGATATCATTTTCATCGTTCATTCAAAATACCGCCATTAGAGAAAAAGATTCACCAGAATCTTCTTCCTTGTATTTTTTTAAAATGTTGCCAGTTTAAACAGAATTTCACTAGCAAACACAGCTCCAATCTAGGAGAAAACCAGCTTTATTAATTTTCCTATGCTTTAACCAACCCGATAACTTTTGGACAACTTCCGATGAATTAGGCTGTAAAGTTGAAAAAGGGGAGGCAATCTACGAAAAATTACTTTCTTTACTATTTCGCATTCTAACAAATGTATATTTCGTTTTCTGTAGTATATGTGGTTTCTTTGGATTTATTAAAGAATTATCATGTCTTAGATGTTTTTCTTTCTATAAATCAAGGAAAAGATACAAGATATTTGAGGAAAAAGGGATCAAAGTGAATTAACTATTGCTAATTCACTATTGACATGAGATTTGATACAGTTCAAAGTTTTCTTTTTGTTAAAAACATCACACCAAGAATAAGCACGGAAAATGTTGTTAGAAAAAGAAATCCATCTGATCTTCGTGGGATTGTTGTTTTTGTATAATCTACTCCTATTATCACAACTGCATCTGGATCAGAGGTGGTTGTAAAAATAAATTTTGCTCCAGCCCAATTTTCTTTTGCATCCGTTGCGAAAATATTCAATACATGTTCCCCATCGGTACCTGTCATACTAATATTGTATGGAGCGTTTAGTGTGATATTACTACTGCCATCCCAATTAAATAGTACTTCTGTAGGCAGTAAATCATCCATAGGATTGTCATCTGTTATTTCAAATGCAATTACATAATCAGCTAGAAGAACTGAATTATTTCCAGGTGTAATAAGTCTTATTACAGGTTCTGTGGTATCTGTATGTCCACAGCATGCATCTTGTTCCACTGATTGGGAAGCTGATTGATAATTAAGCTGATAGGGTGATGAAGTTGCTTGGATGACAAAGATTCCCCCAATTAAGATTATAAAAGCTCCGAAGAGCCCGATAAAACTGATACGAGTTATTTTTTTAACCAAGTCTATTCTCCTCAATTTTTACATTGGTATTATTCATTCTCTCCTATCTCTATATTTCTTTTTAAAAACTCAACTTACTTTCTGGTAAGTTAAGAACAATAAAAGAGTTTGGTTCGTTTAATCCTTTAAATTCCTCTACTGATTTTTTTGAAGAAAATATGCGGAAATTACTTAATTACCTAAAATTACGGGATGTCATTCTACGAAGTGAATTTAAAAAAGAATTATAGTCGAATTGCTAGATTATCTTTATATCCATTTTATTGGAGATTGAAGTATGACTAAGGACATCAACCGTCAATGGCTCTTGAGAAGTCGTCCAGTTGGCTTAATACAGGAATCAGACTTTGATATGATAGAGAGTAGTATTCCAGAATTGAAAACGGGAGAATTTCTGATTCAAAACCTGTACTTATCCCTTGATCCGACAAATAGGGGATGGATGAATCCTGTTGAAACATATGTCCCTCCTGTCAAACTTGGTAGTGTGATGAGAGGAATTGGACTTGGAATAGTTAAGGAAAGTAACAATGCTGAGTTCAAAGCGGGAGATATAGTTACTGGATTACTAGGCTGGCAAGATTATTTTGTTAGTGATGGATCAGGTTGGATGACCAAAATACCTTCATTTTCTAATGTTCCCCTGTCTGCATACCTGAATTTGTTCGGAATGATTGGCTTAACTGCATATTTTGGGCTAATGGATATTGGAAAACCCAAGGAAGGAGAAACCCTTGTAATCTCTGCTGCTGCTGGTGCAGTTGGATCATTAGTTGGTCAAATAGGTAAAATCCAAGACTGTCGTGTGATTGGAATTGCTGGAACAGAAGAAAAATGCAATTGGTTGACTCAAACCTTAGAATTTGACGCTGCAATCAATTATAAGACGGAGTCAGTTTTTAATCGTTTGAAAGAATTAGCTCCCGAAGGTATTGACATTTTCTTCGCAAACGTTGGGGGGAAAATACTGGATGCAGCCCTAGGAAACTTAAGACTCCATGCCCGAATAATCTTATGTGGACTCATTTCGCAGTACAACGCGACTGAAAGAGTTCCAGGCCCATACAATTTCCCTAATATCTTAACTAAACGGGCTACAGTGACAGGATTCATTGTTACCGATTATTTTAAGCGAATGGATGAAGCATTTAAGAATTTGTACAGTTGGTATGCTAAAGGGAGATTGCACTACAGAGAAGAAATTATTGATGGGCTAGAAAATGCTCCTAAATCCCTCAACAAACTTTTTGACGGTTCCAACAAAGGTAAACTCATAATAAAAATTTCAGAGGAGCCAAGTCTATAATTTTTTTGTTAGACTAACCGTATTTTTGAATCAAAGGATGGTACAACACCTTCAAAGTCGACAAATCCCTTTTCCTTCATCGTTTTGAGTCGTAAACGAATACCTTCGAATTTATCGGCTAATATTTCATTTAGTGTACGATATTCTAATTCCCCTCCATGTTCTTGTAAAACACGCTTGATCTCTTCGTATTCTGCTTCATAATCTATTGGTTCCAACCATAATCACCCAAACTATCCCTACTTTCATTGTATTTATTCATATGTGAATCCGTTAGCAACTTCGAGAATACGATTTACATTTGGTAAGATATTGTCTTCTAAGGTTCGATTAAAAGGAATAGTATATTCGGTGCAAACCCTTCCAAATTGATATTTGAATTCAAGTTCTTCGGCTAAGACAGCTGCGACTTCTCCTGATAATCCAAATTGCAAATAATCCTCATCTACTACAATAACCCGCTTGGTTTTTGATACAGAATTAATTATCAGTCTTTTATCAAGAGGTGAAACCCATAATAGGTCAATAACTTCAATAGAAACTCCTTTCTCTGCAAATAATTCAGCAACTTCTAAACATCTGTGTACTGAGACCCCTAGACTAATCAATGAAAGGTCTGATCCCTCTCGAACAACTTTTCCTTTACCTATAGGAAGAGCTGTCCATTTATCTGGAACATCTCCAAATGCTCCCAATGCAGGAACGTTGAAAGTTATCTTCTCTCGACCTCCAGTTCCCATGTAATCTAGCCAATAATCAGCGAGCATTTTGTGTTCGAGATAAACAACTGGATCTTCATCTTCTATCGCGGAAAGAAGTAATCTTCCTGCATCGGACGGATTAGATGGTACAACAACGTTAAGTCCAGGAATATGAGCAAGCCATCCCCATAATGATTGTTCATGCTGTCCACCATCTCCATAACCTCCCCCACAACTTGCTCGAACTACTAATGGAACATTCCACTTATTCCCTGAAAAAGTCCTTATTTTTGCTGCATGATTGAGTAAAGCATCAATAGCTACCCCAATAAAATCAATTAACATGATTTCTACAATCGGATGAAGGCCTGCCATGGCAGCTGTAACTCCGGCACCTAAAAATGCACTTTCACTAATGGGAGCGGAAATAACTCGCTCTTTACCAAATTGAGCTAAAAGATTAACTCGTAGTGTATGCAAATCTTCTCCTATGAGGAAAATTTTGGGATCATTCTTCATTACTTGCTTTAGAGCACTTTCTATAGCATCTGCAAAACTCATCTTCCTCATAATGCTCTTTCCTCCTGTATCATCACTTCTATTTCATCTATAAGTGAATTGATCTCAGTCGAGATCTTGGTTTTTATTAGTGCAAATTGCTCTCCAAGAGCTTTTTGTTCATTTTCCAAGAGTAGTATCGGATCGTTCGATTCTTTTAACTGTGATCTTGCCTTTGCAATCAACGAAAGGACTTTCGTTACACTACCAATCCTTTTATCTATGCGACCTCCTTTATAATGGAGCATTGATCTTGTTAGCGGACCTGTAACTGCACCAAATTCTTTTTTAGGTGCACGATGAAACCTGAGCAGTGGATCACCTAGAAAATGACCCTCGTGGTGAGTACAGTAGGCTTGAATAAAATAGGGAGACTTAGGATTATTCCGTAGCCTTGGAATAGCAGTTTGAACCGATTTCCACACTGCAGACACATCTGAACCATCTACTTCCCTTGCCTCTATACCAAATCCTCGTACTCGATCTAATAACACGCCACCTGTGACCTCATTGGAACGCGTTGTAATAGCCCAATTATTATCTTTACAGACGAACAACACTGGAAGTTGCATACTAGCAGCAAGGTTCATTGATTCCAATAACATTCCTTGATTCATACTTCCCTCTCCAAAAAATGCCACAGCAATATTTTTGGTTTTCTTATATTTTGCAGCAAGTGCAAAACCCGCTGCGGAAGGTCCAGATGATCCTACAATTCCTGATGATGTTAATAAACGTTCTTTATCAAATAAGTGCATGTGTCCTCCCAATCCTAAACATAATCCTTTAGGATGTCCTAGTAGCTCTAGTAATAGGGTTTTGAGGTCAACCCCTCTCATCACAAATGGTGGAGTACTCCGATGATCCGTCGCAATGGCATCACCTGGAATTAAGTGTGATATAACCCCAGCAATGATTGCTTCTTCTCCAATACCAAGATGCATTTCCCCATAAATAAGTCCATCATACCAAAGATGAGCAATTTTTTCCTCTAAATACCGACTGCGATACATCGACTCATATAGCTCAAGGATCGTATTTTCCTGCATGAGAATCACTTTCTATTGACTCTCACCTCTACTCAGTTGTAACTATAAAATTATTCACAAGAGACTTAGTATTACTAAGGGGATTAATACTGCACTTGCACCTACACTAACTCCTGTCAAGATGGTAACTCCTTTATCTTTCACTTTTTCTATACCATATTGTTTGTTTGCTAATACTCTCAGCACTCCTCCCAGGGTAATGGGAATAGCCATGTGTGGAGGAAAGAAAAAGGCTAATACAAAACCTAATCCCATATTAGCCCCAGCCAACATACCCAAAAGACCTCCTAGTAACAATTCACCAAGTTCAATGACAGCGCCTATGTCTCCTGATGCAAACACTGATAATAGAGCAGCTTCAAACGGAAATGTAGGTGCAGGAAATTCTGGAGTTCCAATACCGATTGTAGACCACAGAATCAAAGCAAAGAAGGGAGTTGTCATCGCTGCGGCAAGGTAACCCACAAAGAAAGTCTTTAGGACAAATATGTCATCAGTTTTTGTCATCTGTGCCAATTTATATGCAACCACAAGAGTTCTTCCCTCTCGAATTTCTGGTACAGGTGTAGCTATAAATGGTGTATACTTATTACGAATACCCACAAGATAAATGGGTAATAAATCGAAGATAAATGGAGGAGAGATAGAAGTTGATGATTTTGCAGCACTTGAGATAGATATGTAGAAAGTGACTACAGAACCGATCCCCATTATCCAAAACACGACTAAAAATGTTATAAGAAGATTATCTCCAAGAATTCTGAAGTAATACACAAATGCAACGCACAGAAGGAGTAAAACACCATACACCAAGATAAAGTTTAGGGTCCTCACCGTGAGAATCGTGTCTTTCCAATTGCTCTCTTTACCTGTATAAATTTGAGGAGTATCGATTTCATCCTTCTCCTCTTCATCGGTTAAGGTTTCAGAACAAGAATCGATAGAGTTATTTTTTTTCGATGTGTTATTTTTTACTAACTTAGGGAAGATCTTCTTGATTATAGAGTAGAAAATCCCAGATAATATTAATGCTCCAAGTAAAAAACCAATCGTAAATGATAAATACACATCCTCCAACCCCGAGACAAAAAAAGTATAAAATTCAGTTCCTTCAGGGGACTTTTCCAAAAGTAATGGGCCTAACACAGGGCCATAGATACAGATAGACGCAATACCTGCTGCGAAGGTCATTTTTGGTCTATTAATGATGAATCCAACTGAAAACAAAGCAACTCCTATGATCCCAAGTGATAGTCCTAAGATCCACCCATTCTGAGGTTGAGAAATATCAATATAACTAAAACCTAGAAATAATGTTCCTGCACTCACTATAAATCCAATTAATGCAGATTTTGCGAAAAGAGGTAATTTTTCAGTTTGTTCTGTCAACACATTAATAACTTCGGTTTGGATTATCTGATCTGGGAATGGATATTCTTCATCATCATGAATAAATCGATTTTTCAACAACAATCCAAGAAAGATACCCATAACACCTGGTACAAGCATTAAAAACCAATGTAATAAGATAGGTTGAATCCAAGTATCGCTAAATATAATCGTATTGGATATAATCTCATCTCCAGGGAGTAACCAGGAGGGACGTTCAAAACCAAAATCACCAATTCCATCCGCATTCAATGCAAGCCAGATTAAAAACAGTAATGTACGACTAGCTTCAGCTGAAAGGCTAGCACCAAAGGCGATTGCAATAAGAGTTAAATTTGATCGTTTATCAATTCCTTTCTTACTAAGAATGAATTTCCCTAGTAACAAAGCAAAGATTCCCCCCAAACCAATGGAGATGAAACCCATGGAAATTGATAGGTACAAATTAATAAAGTTGAAGAAGAGTCCAAAAGGAATAGCAATCATGAGAACTGTTTTTAAGTCAGCGGTTTGATCGGAATGTAAGTTATTTGGATTTTTCTCTGGTTCGTGAAGAGAATTCATAGTTAGAGAGGAAACTTTGAGTTAGATTATATATGAAATGAAACTGGTAATTCTTTTACAGTTTGATATATGAAGCATAGATGGAAATAAAAAAAAGAAGGTGAAGATATCCTAACCGAGTTTATAGAGTTTGAAACCTGCAAACGCTTGCCAAGCGAATGATAACACTAAGCCAATAAATCCCAGTATAGGAAAACCCATAATAACTAGGAATGGCGTAAAGAGAGTATATATGCCAGCAATGACAGTCAAGTAACCTAAACGTTCACCAAATATTTTTGTTTTCAGCATAACCCAACCTATAATTATAGTTGCAGCATTAAGGAGAATTAAAGCCATTGTTGCGAAAGTGTTTTGTAACTCTATTGTATATTCGGCCAATGCCAAATATGAGGTTTTCATGCTTTCACTCGCAGCAGAAATGTACATATCGCTTACCGAAAGAAGTGTAATGATTAAACCACGGGAAACTAGGAACATGATGACTGCTGTTATCCATAATGTGGCTGCAAATAACATGGAAGTCTGGTTATCATCTTTCAGAGAAGAGTATAGCCCTAGCATTCCAAGCATCAAAAGCATCTCTCCAATCACGGCAAAAATGAAAAGAGCGATTGGAAAGACAGGATCTTCAAGGGTTTCCTCTGCAGGGAGTGGAAGGGTTTGTTGCGTACCAATTACAAATAGTACGAATATAATTACAATTAAAGCAGATGTGAACAGAGAAAGCCCACTTGCTTTATACAAATTTTTCCAAGTTTGATTAACATTCATGATACTCACCAAATTGAAACCAAAGTTTACATGGCATGTATAAATTTTCACAATAAGTATATAAATACTTTGGATGTGAAACTTTATATATACTGTGAATTTTACGTTGACTGTATTGTTATAATTGCGAGAGGAAGTAAAATCAGTGTCAAAGAAACAAAAGTTACGTAATAGAAAAAAAGAAAGGACTGGAATGGAAATCCTGAAAGTTACACATGAACTTCTCTTAGAAAAACAAATTAATGATGTCACAGTAGAGGATATCGCCGAAGAAGCATTTGTAAGTAGAAAAACGATATATAATTATTTTAAAAACAAGAATGACATTTTTTTTGGTTTAGGTGCACAAATACTTCAAGATGCGAATGAATACACTGAAAATAATTTTCCCTCTCAATTAACTGGTATTGAACAACTATTATTCTTTTGTGATAATTCTTTCAAAGGAAGACGTGAGATGCTAGTATTCTTTTCTATATTAGCAGAGTTCTATAAGTACATTACTGATAAAGATATACCCATCGAAGATATACATGAGTATGTCGTTGAAAGTAAGGGAACTAGAAAAACAGAAAAAGTGGTTAGTTATTTAGAAGAACTTAACATGATAAATTTCTATATAGGACTTGCTAAAAACGCTGAATTATGGATCAGAGCTGTTAAAAATGGAAAAAAGGATGGTAGTATCGACAATGAACTAGAAGCTGAACAGGCTGTTAATCATCTTTATGTGATGATTTCTGGAATAGTTTTTGGAATGGATTTAAATAAACCAATGTTAAAGAGAATTGGTTTGGAAGAAGAAACGATTGTTACAAATACCTTAGATTTGATAGCTATATTTTTAAGAAGTAAACAACTGAAAGGAAAAACGATAGGAGAAGAATAAAAATGAAAGGTATAGTTTGTGAAAATTTTGGTCCTCCTGAAGTTTTAAAAATAAAGGATTTAGAGAAACCAACCCCCAAAGAGAATGAAGTGCTAATAAGAAATTATGCATCAGCAATGCAAGCGATGGATATTACGTTTCGAAGTGGAAGAAAGGTACTTTCAGGAATTGATAGAATATTCATGAGCGGAATCCGTAAACCGCGAGTGAAGATCCCAGGGTTAGATTTTTCGGGTGAAATTGTTTCTGTAGGGAATAAAGTGACAAATTACAAGAAAGGTGATCAGGTTTATGGACTTTCCAAGAAAGGTGGTGCGTGTGCTGAATATATGACTATTTCCGCCAATGCGGAGTTAGCCATAAAACCCTCCAACATGAGTTTTCAAGAAGCTGCCTCAGTAGTCGGTGGTGCGATACCTGCATTAGCTGCTCTTAAAGATTTGGCGAAAATTAAGCCAGGTCAAACTATTCTTATCAATGGTGCTTCAGGTGGAATTGGTACTCTTGCTGTACAAATTGCTAAACATGTATATGAAACTGAAGTTACTGGTGTATGTGGGACAAGTAATCTGAGTATGGTAAAAGACCTTGGTGCAGATTATGTAATTGATTATAGAGAAGAGGATTTCACTAAAAATGGTCAAGTCTATGATACTATATTCGATGCTGTTGGAAAAAGTACATTCTCAAAGTGTAAGAATTCTCTAACAGAAAAAGGAGTTTACATAACTGTTGATTTTTATAACCCAAAAAAGCACCTACTTCAAATGATTACTAGTAAATTTACTAACAAGAAAATTAAATCAGGGATGTTGGGAAATTTTGATGATCTTAATTTGCTAAGGGAATGGATTGAAAAAGGCAAGATCAAATCAGTCATTGACAAAGTGTATCCCTTACATCAAATTGCTGATGCTCATCGACATTACGAAACAGGTCATGCTAAGGGGAGAATAGTTGTTGCGATAGAGTAATGATTCCGTAAAGATACAAGAAATATGAAAATCGGAGAAAATTGGATTTACACATATGAATTACTGATTCATATAGCAAGAAGTGAATTGGTATGCCCACCGATGGATCTAAATCAGTAGCTATTCTGGGAGGAGGTTGTTTTTGGTGTCTTGAAGCAATTTTTTCGGAAATTCAAGGAGTTACCAAGGTAATTTCTGGTTATTCGGGTGGGAAAGTTAATAACCCTACATATGAACAAGTATGCACAGGGACAACGGGTCATGCGGAAGTTGTACAAATTTCGTTTGATCCAAAAGTTATTTCCTTTAATGAAATCTTAGAAATCTTCTTTGCTATACATGATCCCACACAGCTCAATAGACAAGGAAATGATATTGGAACACAGTATCGATCAGTGATTTTTTTTCATTCTGATAGTCAATGGGAAGAGGCTGCATATGCAATCAAATCTCTAGAACAAAAAAAGATTTGGAAGGATCCAATTGTCACAGAATTAACTCCATTTAACATTTTCTATCCTGCCGAGGATTATCATCAAGATTATTACAAAAATAATCCTACACAAGCCTATTGCTCGTTTGTTATATCACCTAAAATATCAAAGATCCGTCAGAAATTTAATCACAAATTGAAACCTATCCTTTAGTGACAAAAGAGAAAAAATTTTTGGAGAATGGTTATGAAAGACTACATTCAAGAGAATAAAAAACGATGGGAAGAACTCGCGGAAGTTCATTTTGATAGTGAATTTTATAACATTAAGAAATTCCGAGAAGGAGGGATATCAATTAGTGATTTGGAAGTTAAAGAAGTTGGAGATGTAGAAGGAAAAAAATTATTACATTTCCAATGTCATTTTGGAAAAGACACATTATCTTGGGCAAGACTTGGAGCGAGTGTAACAGGTGTTGATTTCTCCTCTAATGCGATCAGACTAGCTTCAGAGCTCAGTAAAGAACTAGAGATCAATGCTACCTTTATTCAAACAGAAATACAAAAATTAGATCAGACAGACCTTACTAAAGAGTCGTTTGATATTGTGTTCACAAGTCATGGGGCAATTTATTGGCTTCCAGAGTTGAAGAAATGGGCTGAAATGATTGCATATTACTTAAAGCCAGGTGGTTTCTTTTATATTGCTGAAGGCCATCCTACTGCGTTAATTTTCGATGATGAACATGAATCAGAACTACGGGTTCGATATCCTTATTTTCATCAAGATGAACCTTTAGCATTTGATTATGATTCCTCCTATGCGAGTGGAGATGTTAAAATAAAAAATACTAGAGAATATGGTTGGGTACATGATTTAGGATATATTGTGAATAATTTAATAGATGCTGGCCTGCAGATTGAATTTATTCATGAATTTCCATTTATTTCTTGGGAAATGTATCCTTTTCTGGAAGAAAGAGAGGGGTGGTGGCACCTACCTGACAAATTTCAGAAGATTCCCCTAATGTTTTCTTTAAAAGCTACCAAACCAAAGTAAAGAATCAATCAAATCTGATTGATCCTCAGGATCTATGTTCTAATGTCTCTGAGAGTTCCTATTTACCCATATTTAAATTCTAGTTTACATTCAATCCGAATCAAAGATTCACTCAAAGGTTCTAACTAAGAAAGAGAGGATAATAATTGAATCAAGAGATACCTTTAACAAGACGAATGTGTGCGAGAAACGTGGGAATTGGATTATTGGGTAGCTCTTTTCTTACTTTCCTCATACTATTTTCTCTAGATACGATATTTACAGTACCGATAGAATCTACCCGAACAACAGTCGCGAATCTTGTAGATAATGGATTAATCTTTCTTGTTCTAATATTTTCTTTGCTTATTATATTATTTTTTAATTTGATGGTCACTGTAGCAGGTTTCAATGTTTTTAAGTCTGTAAGTAGAAAACTTTCATTATTTGCTTCAGTTTCAAGGTCTATAGAGGTTATTCTTTTTACTATTAGCATGGTATTTCTTCTAGCTGACATCAAGCTTTTTATAAACATGTTTCTTCTAGCACATATTGTTTATGGGTTCTATCTTATATTTATTGGACTTTTAACTTTCAAATCCCGTTTTTTTGGATTATTCCTTAGTAGTTTTTTAGGTATCTTCCTAGTATTAGGAGGATCTATGGGTTATCTCCTAGAAAGTCTGACTCACATATTTTTTCCTAGTTTTACCTGGTTTTCTTCTCTCGGCGTGTTTATTGCTGTGTTGGTTGAAGTTATTCTTGGAATTACTCTCGTAATAGAGGCTACAAGATTGATGAATAAACTTCCTGATCCTAAAATCACAATATCTACCATCCTAGAAGACTTAGGTGAAGCCACTACTGCAGAGATTATTGATAAAGCATCCGTCATCTCACATGACTGTAAAGATCGTATTCCTAACGCATTAGTTGTCTTAGAGAAAGAAAATAGAGTTGTAAAACGGCTTTCAAAGGAGAAGAAAGCAATTGTTTGGAGATTAGCAGGTTAAGTAATGCAATATTTCTAATACTTTTTCTTCTTCAAAATTTGATGAGAATAGATTTTATCCTTGAATCTCCATTTATCTCTTGGGAAATGTATCCTTTTCTGGAAGAGAGAGAGGTGGTGGCAACTTCCTGACAAATATCCAAAAATTCCTTTAATGCTTATATTGAAAGCATCTAAACCTAAATTTGACTAGAAAACATTTTTTCAGTCGTAGACCTTCTTCGGTCAAAAGTGTTGCATAGAAAGATAAACTATTAATATCCAGAAAAGGTCATATCTTTCATTCTCCCAATAAAAGAACTTGGTAAGAATAGATTGGAGTGGACGAGGTAGTGTCTCGAAAGTATTTGTTAATTCTCTGTATTTGTACCGTAATTGTAATTAATTTACACAGTGGAAATTTATTGATCAATTCAGGCTCTAAAAATCAGTCCATTAACTCACCAGCAGACTTTAAAGTTCATGATCCTATTCACATTACAAATAACGAAGATCTTAGATCTAAAGCTCGGGCTGAGAACTGGGATTTAAATGGAACTCGTGATGGGTCATCGAACACACCTTTTATTATTTCAAATCTATCAATCTCTCAAGCTGATGAGAGACTCATTAGGATAGAAGGAACATCACTGCATGTAACTATCGAGAAAAATGAATTGTCTGGTGGAGAATTAGGAATATCACTTTTGAATACATACAATATAAAAGTTTCTATGAATCATATTTTCAATAACGCTTGGTCAGGGATTCTCCTGCAAGGTTCGAATACCACTATATCGAACAATGTAATTGAAGATAATGATGTGGGAATAGAAATGTTCGGCCATGGAGCCGCGCTAATATTTGAGAATGAAATCACAAGGAATTCCTGGAAAGGAATAGGTATAGAAGATTTTGAACATGTAAAAATTATTAGAAATAATGTCTATGAGAATGGAGAGGGGTTGGAATTTCTAATGTTTACTCGTGATACAGAAGTATATGAAAATGATATTCATGATAATACTCGATGTGGTATCTTCCTTGGTGACAATTTTCTTGTAAATATTACTAAAAACAGAATTCACCACAATGAAATGAATGGAATTCAGTATGAATTTGCATTTGGAAATTCCACAATTACCGATAATCTGATCTATTACAATGGAATAAGTGGAATTGAGATTTTATGGGCATCCAACTTCAGAATTGAGAACAACTCGATCTCCCAACACAGTAATTATGGTATAGGTGCCCTTGAAGATTGCCATAATATAACAATTATTCGAAACAACATTGAATACTCTCAGAACTACGGATTATCACTTACTAATTCAACCTCAAATAACCATGTATCCTACAATAATTTTTTCGTTAATTCCATAACAAATACGGCTCAGGCGTTTGACTCTGGTTTTGGAAATACATTTATTCATAATTTCTGGGATGATTGGACAATCCCGGACGATGATAGTGATAATTATGTCGATTTCCCTTATAATATACATGGAGAAGCCGAAAATTCTGATCCATATCCATTAAGTACTCCATATAATGCATCTTCTACTCAAAGTAATGACACCAGTACAGAAATGACAAGTGATAGTTTCCCTTACTTGACCTCTAGCCAAATTCTCCCTTATGTTTTTCTTATAGCACTCGTTCTGTACAGGTATAGAAAAAAGAGAAATCAGTATTAAACCGCATTTCTTATCCTTTGAGTACTAAGGAATTTAATTTGACAGGATCTTAGACTAATCAGAGTTGGATTTCTTGTCTTTAAAAATAAGTGAGAGGGAATTGATACAATAGCGTAGACCACCTTTATCTTTGGGGCCATCATTAAAAACATGTCCAAGGTGACCACCACAGTTTTTGCATAATACTTCTGTCCTGATCATTCCATGACTAACATCTTTTTTTTCATCAATAACGTCATCTGCTGGAACTGAGAAGCTTGGCCATCCACAATTAGATTCAAATTTCGTATCAGAAACGAATAAAATTGTATCACAACCTGCACATATGTATTGTCCATCTTCAAAATGATTCCAAAATTCACCAGTAAAAGCTGGTTCAGTACCTTTTTCTCGAAGAATTCGAAATTGGTTAAGAGATAACTTCTCTCTCCATTCCTCTTCAGAGGAATTGACTTTTTTATTCATAGAATTTCATCTACAAGCTATTCTTCAGACTTCTAGTTCGATAATATACTCTAAGATATCTTTGATATTTAATACTCGTAAAGGATTCCCTTCTACAATAGCATAAGTATATCCACCCGCTTCCATCATGTGTAAAGCATCCGCTACACAATTATTAGAATTCAAGATTTCGGGATCGCAAAGCATGGCTTCTGATATTGGTCGATCTACATTAATAGGTGATTCTCCGCAGACACGTTTAAGTAATGACCTTTCTGTAAATATTCCTACAATCTTCTCCTCCTCCATAATGACAACTGAACATTTTTGGTTTTTCAACATTAGATCGATTACTTCTCGTATCGACATTGTGGGTGTAACTTTAATTGCAATAGATTTTTCTTTGCAGATATGATCAAGCGTATCTTTCATGATAGCTTTTTCTATTTTGGATTCTGTAACGATTTTTGGTTCCTCAAAATATGTCAAGTCAGTACTACAATTCTCGCATACTGATGCTCCAGGTAAATTTGTATATCCACACGCTGGACATTTCATACTAGTTTCTTCCTATACCGCTGTTTATATTAGTTAAATGTCATTTTACAAAGGATTATGTAACCGTCCAATTTTCTTCTCCATTTATAACTTCTTGAAGAGGCCTATTAACACCTTGTTTTGCTTCTTCCATCTGTTTACTCAGGAGATCATTATAGGTTGGTTTTTGAATAGCACGAAAGATTCCAATTGGTTCAGGAAATTCAGGATAGCGCATTCGTGAAAGAAAAAACGCTAATGTTGATTCTTGGACACTCTCATCGTGGTGGAGTAAATCTGTTTCTTCAAAACCTGCTTGTTTATAATTAATAACTTTGGGTGTTAATCCATGGAGAAATATACCTTTTTCTTGATCACGGCCAAATTTCATGGGTTTTCCATGTTCTAATTCAAAGATATTATCATACCGCATCTCTTTATCAGTAGCATACTGGAAAGCTCCATCATTAAAAATCACACAGTTTTGATAAATTTCGACAAAACTGACTCCCTTATGTTCAGCCGCACGACGGAGAACGTATTGCATATGATCTGGGTACTGGAATATCGTTCGAGCGATAAATGTAGCCTCAGCTCCTAATGCCCATGAAATTGGATTCACAGGGTAATCTATGGATCCTGTGGGGGATGATTTCGTGCGTTTAGATTGTTTTGTCGTTGGAGAATACTGTCCTTTGGTTAATCCATATATTTGATTGTTAAAGAGAATGATTTTGATATCGATATTTCTCCGAATTGCATGCATTAAATGGTTTCCTCCAATAGATAAACCGTCACCATCACCAGTAACTACCCAGACTGAAAGATCAGGTCTACTACATTTAAGTCCCGTTGCAATTGTTGGAGCTCTCCCGTGGATTGTATGCATACCATATGTGTCCATATAATACGGAAATCGACTACTACATCCAATTCCACTAATTATAACAAAATTCTCTTTAGGAATACCCAAAGTAGGAAAAACTCGCTTTAAATTCGCTAAAATTGCGTAATCTCCACAACCTGGACACCATCGTACATCAAATCCTGAATCAAAATCCTTCGGTGATAACAAGGAATCAGTTGTAATACTTTCGTCCTTAGTCATGATTTAGCCCCATAATAAGTTTTTCTATTTTATTTTCAATTTCTTCAATATAAAATGGTTTTCCTTGCACTTTTGTCATGCTTTCTGTTTTGATAGCATAACGAGCTTGAATAAGGAATTGTAACTGTCCTTTGTTCATTTCAGGGATAAGAATTTGTTTGTAGGATTTCACAATCTCTCTGAGATTTGAAGGGAACGGATTAAGATATCTTAAGTTAGTATCTGCAACAGAAAGTCCTTTTTTTCTTAGATTCTCACACGCAGTATGTGCTGCACCATAAGTTGAACCCCAAGACAAGACAAGAACATCACCTTCAGAAGGCCCATTAATGGTCTGGAGAGGAATATCTCGGGAAATACCAAGGATTTTCTGGTCTCTGAGGGTTACCATCTCTTCATGATTTACTGGATCATAACTCACGTTTCCAGTTACTTGTTCTTTTTCAAGCCCTCCAATTCTGTGTTCCAAGCCCTTAGTTCCAGGAATAACATATGGACGTGCTAAATTTTCATCTCTTGTATAAGGTGTGTACCTTCCTTCAGAGTCTTGAGGGGCATCAGTTGGATTGACAATCTCAATTGTGGGATATTTACTGATGTTTGGAATCTTCCATGGATCAATATTATTAGCTAAATACGCATCTGATAGTAGTACCACAGGAGTCATGTACTTGAAAGCAATTCGTACTGCTTCTATAGCGAGAGTAAAACAATCTCCTGGAGTTTCAGGAGCAAAAACGGGAAGTGGGGATTCTCCATTTCTACCAAAGAGCACTTGAAGCAGATCACTCTGTTCGGGTTTTGTAGGCATTCCTGTGCTAGGGCCAGCACGTTGCACATTCACTAGAACTAGTGGTAGTTCGGTAATTACTGCAAGTCCAAGTGCTTCACTCATTAAAGCTAGGCCAGGTCCTGAAGTTCCAGTAACTCCAATACTTCCCCCAAAAGCAGCGCCAATTATTGAGCCAATAGCAGCTATTTCATCTTCAGCTTGAAAGGTTTTTATCCCATACCCCTTTAACCGTACTAATTCATGTAATAAATCACTTGCTGGCGTGATTGGATAAGCACCGAAAAATAATTCCCGTTTCGCAAGTTGAGCAGCAGTGGCTAACCCCAAACTTAGTGCTTGAGTCCCTGAAATATATCGATAGAAACCTGGGTCCATCATTGCCTTTGGAACAGTGTATTGGACAGGTACAAATTCGTTAGTCTCCCCAAAGTAAAAACCAGCTTTTAGTGTTTCTGTGTTAGCTTTTACGATAGTTGGACGATTTTTAAATTTCTGCGAAATCCAAGTGATTGTCGTGTCAAGAGGCCTATCATACAACCATGATATTAATCCTAATGCAAAGAAATTTCTAGTGAGATTGATCTGCTTACCTGACATCCCTTCTATTTTGCTTACTGCCTCTTTATTCAGTTTTGTTATATTAACAGGATATACACGGAAATTTTCCAACGATCCATCCTCTAATGGACTAGTTGAATATCCAGCCTTTGTTAAATTTCTTGGAGTAAAAGAATCCTTGTTAATTATTAATATTCCACTTGGTTTTAAATCCTGAATGTTAACTTTCAACGCTGCGGGGTTCATTGCAACGAGTGTATCCAAGGAATCTCCTGGAGTATAAATTTCTGTGGCAGAAAAGTGTACCTGAAATCCAGAGACACCTGCTAAAGTTCCTTGAGGAGCTCGGATCTCTGCAGGATAATCAGGAAAAGTAGAAACATCATTGCCTAACATTACAGATGCGGAAGTGAATTTCAAGCCGGCTAGTTGCATTCCATCCCCACTATCACCCGCTAGACGAATAACCACTCTATCTAGTTCTTTTTTAGATTTTTTAGGAAATCCTTTTTTCCGTTTTTCGAGTTTTTGGACCTCAGTCATCGATTTTCCTCTATTAATAATCTCAATAATATAGAAGCTATTTATGCTCCTTCGCGTCTTTCTTGGGTTGGTTGAGCTGGTTTGAGTGTATGGACGCTTTCCGCAAAATATTCGACTAGATAGTGTATAAAATCGCGTGCAGAGACAATTCCGACAAGCTTTCCTTCATCTAAAATAGGCAAATGCATAAATGTATTTTTATAAAGAGTTAAAGCGATCTGAGCAATGGATTCTCTACATTCAATTGTATGGTAGTCGCTATTCATGATAGTAGTTGCGAGAGCAGTCTCATCCAATGAACCTGACCCAATAAAGCGAAGAATATCCCGCTCTGTTATGATTCCCTTTAAATTTTGTTCTTCATCCAATACACAGACATAACTTGACCATTGAGACCGAAGTGCATCAATTGCTTCTCGTATGGTTGCCGATTCAGATAAAGCATTTAGTTTAGACCGAATAAGCCGTTTACAATCATCTTTCCTGAACATAGAAATAATATAATCCTCTGATGGCATAACAGTTCACGAATTTCTCTTCTGTTCGGTGAATATACTTAACTTTACTAAGTTTGCACTAAATTTTTACAGATTTCGGGTAATTTTTCAAACGAAATGGGATAAGAATCTCATTCTTGTACGAAATCATTCAGATCATAAATTTTTGTTTCCGAAAAGAGTGAAGATACTGATTATCAGGATACCGAAGGATATATTGACTGGTTTTGCCATTTTCCAACGGAATTTAGTAGAATTTCAAATAAAAAGAGTCCAAGATAAAAGGAAGAATAGAATATTATAACTGAAGCAATTGCTGTAAAGATCAGAGAAAATTGGGGAGTTGGGTAGGGAAGATTGATAAGATCATGAAGAAATAACCAAGTACGAAAGCCATCGGTTACAACCCCCTCAGAAGGATAGGTAGGAAAAAGATTGGGAAGATCGCAGAGTAAGCCGAATAGAAGATATTTTTGAATGTATGGGTTTAGTTTGTTATTTTTGCGGCTTAAAATACACATCCCCATTGTTACAGTTAATATTACAAGTACAGATCCAGATAGTAATAGAATAATTGTTCCCCAAGAGATTTCTAATCCACCAAGGGTCACACATCCGCATTTTAATCCTTCTTTAAAGGTAAGTAATTTTAATTGAGGATTTTGTTCAGGAAAGAGCAGTATAGCTACAATAAAATGACCTACTTCATGGATAACAGTAAACGGGAAAAAAATAATGTTAAAAGAGATATTAATGATTAGAGTGCTTACCATCAAGAAAGGTAGAATTACTGCAAAAAGAAAAGCTAGAAGAAATTTGACATTATAATCTGAAAAATTGACTTCTTTTTCCCTGATAAACACTATAAATCATGTAATAGTTGGGAAAGGGTTCTATATAAGGTCTACTGGCGGTTTACACATTTTTAATACTTTTTTCATATATTTCAGTGTAAACTTTGTAAAGAATTGCATTCATCAAAAGAAGTAAGAAAGAAACATTCGAGAGAAACAATGAATCAGAAATTCATTTTTTCTCGAGTGGAATTCGTTCCTTTCCTGTGACCATACCTCGGAGACGCTCACGATTCTGTGGAATAATTGCGAAATAAAAGTGAATCATAGTTGTCATAATAAAGTATAGAAAGACCAAAAAGTGAACAAAACGGATATCAATAAAGAGAGCGTCTAACGGACTAGCGATCGCTGAAAAAATGTCAACAACAATCACTGGTAATTTGTCAGGATGAGTTGTTTTTGAAAGAACAATTCCTGTAACTCCCATAGCAAATATGGCTAGTAGATTCGTTAAAGAGAGTACTTTTTGAGCAGGGTGATATTTCATGATGTATTTCTTTTCTTCAGGGTTATAATAGTCATAATGTGGATATTTTTCATCAGGAAGAATTCTGATTGCACATAGAAATATTATGACCATATCCAGGAAATCTCTTGGAGTAGGTATCAATTCTCCATACTTTTTGAATTTTACCACAATAGCAGGGAAGATAATAAGGTCCCAGAACCCTATAAAAATACCAGATGCTAGGTGTAAATCTCGAGTAAAGAAGTAATCTCCAACAAAATACATCTTAAGGATCAGTTCGAGACCTGTGAATAGGAAAAAAATCATAAATATGACATGGATCCAGTGATGAATTCGCTGAGATCGCTTATATCGTTCGACAATGAGAAGTTTAAATTTAGTTTGTACTTCTGTGCTAGATTTCGCTGTTTCAGACATGTTCGCCACATCTTACTTGTTAACTGGTCGATTAAGATTGTTGGGAGGATTGACTTCAGAGTTTATTGCTTTGATCCAAAAGTTTCTCTCCAACGTTCCATAAATGTTGGGGGTTTATGAGAATTACCAACAACTCTATTGAATTCGTGTTTAATAGGACTTGAATATACTCTACGGAATGCATGGAAAAGAATGAAAACGACGACACCCACTGGAGTTACACCTAATAAGAGGAATTTTATCTGTCCAAGATTGGCACCTGTTGGAATATCAACGGAAGGATTAGTGGGAACATCTCCTGCAAGGGAATCAGTAATAAGCAAATAATAATCAGTATGAGCTCCAATATGATCCGAAGCTGAGGCAAACTGCATCATATTTAAACTTCCGTTTGTATAAACAATATCATAACCGTCTGTATCTCCAGTATCAAATGGCCGAACTAACTCCACGTATGTCATACTTCCCTCGAATACACTTTCAATTGTAATATCTTTTTGGGCATCATCGTCTGGCATTACAACCCCGACAAATTTAATATCTTTAGCTTCGACTGTATCGGGATTTTCTGTCACATACAGGCTCCATCCATCATTTAGGTTAGTCATACATGCATCAGGTTCTGGTTGAAATTCAACTGAAACCCAATCACTATCTGATGGGAATACAAGTAACGAATAAAGATGTGTTTCATTATTTGCAAATTTGACATATCCTCCTTCTCCGAATTCTGAAATGTTTTGATAAGAGGTGACGTTGATCCAAAAATCTGCGATTTGACCGTCAACCAGACTTAAATCTGAGGGAGCTATCGGTGCAACAAATCCGGATGTGGATTGAGTAACCGATACCGTTCCTCCCAAGACGCTAGACCCAATGGAACCAAAGGATAAAAATGCAATAAACGTAATCATTATAATTTTCTTTTTAGTGAGTTTCATTTCTTTAACACTCTTGCAATAATACTGTTATCTCTCTACCTACTTTATGCGAGATGATTATTATTAATTTCTACATTGCGTCTTTTTATTTCTGTTTCATCTTGTATTCTCAAAGCGATTTAGATTTGATATCTGTGGTATATTCCGTCTACTCTAGTAATAGCTAATAGGAACTAATAGTCAATTTTGTGAAATCTGTGTATTACCGCCGATAAAGACGCTCATCTGTATCTGAATACAAAAGTACAAACAATTAATAATGTTAAAAAGTATATCTATGTTTTTACATCAAAAAGTTACAAAACATACGCAATGTACAGATGAAAAAATGGAATTACACAAAGAAATCCTAGAAAAATGATTGAAGCAGGAATGCAGAAGTATGTTCAATCATTTAGGATTTGAAGGTAGGGGAATAGAGGTGGGATTAGTTTTCCTTTTAAAAAAACATAAGTAGATGTCTTCGACTAGAGAGTCGGATATTTCTCTTGACTCTGGATGTCGTTTATTCTGAAAATATTCCACAAACTAAGCTTTACCTGAGAATTCAGTTTTTTTAATCCGATATAAGCAGCACTCGTCGCCTTCGCGAATACACTTCTCTTTTACTGCGGGTGCTCCTACTAATTCAGTTACTATTGACTCATCAACTGTACAAGCGAGGCTGTTTTCCTTAGCAACTCCGAATATTAGACAGTTATAATTTTTAAGTGCGAAAGATGCATCATCTTCTAATAATTCAGGATACTTACCATACTGGTGATAAACCTTTACCACACTATGTAGTCTATCTCTCAAAGACTCATAGGAGCCTCCAGGCTCTAGATTTGCTAAGACATAAGGTTGTACTTCCTGAGCTATCTGTTTACCAACTTCTCTTAAAAGGTCGATAGTAGCTTGAGTCCCAATCCTTTCTTGAACCTCAGCTAATAATTTTACAGAAAAATCTCGGTATTGTTTTGGAAATTCTTCGATAGCATCTGGATGTAATGAGTAGAGAATTGCAGGTCTACCTGTGGTACTTTTTTGAGTGGTTCGTACCACCAAGCCTTCTTTTTCTAAAACAATTAAATACTGACGAGTAGCATTAATACTGATATTCAAATGATTAGCAATTTCTTTTACAGTACATGATTCCTCAGCGGTAGATCCACTGAGCAATAAGTACTGCAATATTTTATCTTTTGAGGATGCAGTTGCTTCTAGTTCCAAATTTAAGCGGACCTTTTAATTTATTTATATTTTTAGATATCTTTCAGTGTGTAGACAATGATCGAATACAAAAAACCTGTCCATTGCCTCCTATGAATTAATAAGTATTAATGGTTTTTAAGTTTTTAATTTATTTCATATACATAATATGTTAGGACGATGAAATTGAGGAGGAGATATTTTCTGTTGTATACTACACTAGGATGAAAGCTAAGGATACTTTTGTTGAGATTTTTGGAAATAGTTCTAAATCAGATGAGACTTGATTAATACTACAATGTGTACAAATATTTACTATAGTGAACCTATCTTACTTTTCAATTTTCCTTCAAGAAAGACTTACAAAAGTAATAATAGAGTTTTACAAAAATGAAGATATTTCCTCCCTAAGATTTATTGAGCTTAATACTAAAAAATTATTCACTAGATGAGAGATCTACTCATGATGTTGGAAAGTATACGAAAATACGCGGAAAGGATTCTTTTAAGCTTTAGAAAATATGAGAAATGGATTCTTTTAACCTTTAGAAAATATGAGAAATGGATTCTTTTAACCTTTCTTCCCAGTTTTTTACTGATGAATTTTTTTATAATTTATCTGGTAATCCAATTTAAATATGCTGATTATTATAGTGTCAGTCCACGCCCTGTCTTTCTAATGGTTCCTTTTGCGTTTGCAACCTATTTCTGTTTCGGGATTACTCTCATAAGTGGAATCTTATATTTGATCTGGAGAAAGGATATTAGATTAGACTTGATACTACTTTCAAGTGCTCAGGTGGGGGTTATGTTGGGAGCAATTACTATCATAATAGGAATGATGTGGGCAAAAGTTGAATGGGGAGCTTTTTGGGATTGGAATCCTCGTGAGACGATAACCTTAATAATGTGGTTAATATATGTTGGATTACTAATATTTCGTGATATGTTAGAGGTGGATAATCATGAAAGAAGGGCAACTATATCCGCGATTTTTGGAATACTTGCATTTGTCTCTATTCCCCTATCATATTTCATTGTGGGGATAATACATCCGAATCCTTCAGAAACTGGGTATAGTACAGGTGCCGGGGTATTTTTAATGATAAATTTTGTCTTCATTAGTGCATTCGCGATTTTTCTTATCCTGCAGGCGTATCGAACTAACAGGATAGAATTTGAACTCCAGAGGATAAGAAAGATAAAAATGGAGGAAGCTTAAGAGATAAGCGTACAGATAGAAGGAATCAATATGATAACAGATATTTTTGATGATTTATTGGGATCCGAACTAAGTCTACTATTTTTTATTTCAGTAGTGGTATGGTTAATAATTTTCTATTATCTCTATTACACTAATAATAGAGTGAGGAAATTAGAATTGGAACTTGAGAGTCTAAAGGACGACTAAACTTCTCATAACAAGAAACTACTTCTACTTTTACAAGGGATTTCCAATGGTTAAAATTCCACAACCCGTTGTAAAGCTTTCAAAAATCAATAAAACATTTGTATTTACAACAGCACTCAAAAATATAGATTTAACCATTGAACTGGGAGAAACGATTGGATTAATTGGTCATAATGGAGCAGGTAAAAGTACTTTACTCAAAATTATTGCACTGCTCATATCTCCATCTTCTGGAATATTAGAAATTGATGGTGTGGATATCAAAGAACGTAAATCTGATCTTAAAAAGAATATGGAAGTATTATTAAGCCAAGCATTCTTATTTGATGATCTTACTGGTAGAGAAAACCTTGAATATTATTTCAAAATGAGTAAACGTGTTAAAAATCCTAAACAGGCTGTCAAGGAGATTATTAAGACATTCAAGCTAAAACTCTTCATTGATCGACCCGTAAGGGAGTATTCCACCGGTATGGCAAAGAAGTTAGAAATCCTCCGCGCTTCATATCCAACGTTACCTGGAGTGTTACTTCTTGACGAACCTTTTAGTGGATTAGATGTTGAGAATCGGGAGATGTTGTACAAAATAATTAAAGAAAAGAATCCAGATAATACAATAATAATATGTTCTCATGATTTTGAGGCTATAGCCCAATTATGCAATCGTGTTTATTATTTAGAAAAAGGTAAAATCATTCATTCCTATTTACCAACCGATTATGATCAATTTTTAAGTTTAAAGAAATAAAAAAATAGTTAGCTGTTGAATCACAATGTCTATAATCAGTGATACATTGAATATGATGAAAAAAGATTTAGTTTTAGAATTCAGAACTAAAGAAACTCTTTTTTCAATGGGGTTATTTTCATTTGCCGCTGTATTAATATTTTCTTCCTTGTTCAAACTTATTGAAGATGTTACCCTTGAAGCCCAGTATACCATCTCAACAGCAGCAATGTGGTTTATTATTACCTTTACAATTATGCTTGGGGTTAATTCGGTGTTTTCACGTGAAACACAAAAAAATTCTCTTTATTCCCTGTTATCATTACCCGTAAAACCTCAGGCAATATTTTTGTCCAAACTTCTCTATCTGCTGGTGATAGTGGGGGTTGTAGAATTTTTTGCCTTTATTGTGGCAATTATTTTTCTAAATATTTCTATTCAAGGAAGTATGGCAGTATTTATCCTTGTATTAGTACTGGGAACAGTGGACCTTACTGTTGCAGGGTGTATAGTCTCATTGTTAACAGTTTATGCGAAATCAAAAACATTAGCTGTTCCAATTCTATTCTTTCCTCTAATAATTCCCTCAATAATTATTGCAGCAGATGCAACTAAAAATCTAACATTTTATTACGATCCTATGGCTGCACTTAGTAATGCGCTAATTTTATTTCTCCATGCTATCATAATAGCAGTGTTAACACTTTTACTTGTAGAGGATTTGATCTCAGAATAAATTTTAAAATCGACTAGAAGGTCTAATAATAAAAAAAAGGTTTCCCAGGGAGGAAAAACTCCATAGGGCATGAAATGAATAGGAAGATTAAACTCTAACCGCAGAAATCTTCATATTCTGCAGGACTCATTAAATTAGCTAAATCAGCATCAAGATTCGATGGTTTGACTTTCACAAGCCAACTTCCATAAGGATCTTCATTGACATTCTCTGGAGTGTCTTCTAGCTCTTCATTGACCTCAATAATTTCTCCTGAGATTGGACTGAAGACATCACTTACAGCTTTTACGCTTTCGATAGAGGTGAATACTTCACCTTGTGTAACAGAATCTCCAACCTCAGGGAGTTCAACCATTACGACATCTTTTAAAGAATCTTGAGCAAAATCGGAAATTCCGACTAAGCATATACCATCTTCCACTCTTACCCATTGGTGTTCTTTATAGTATTTACAAGAATCATCTACTTCGGGGGACATATTTTTTACTTCCTTTTCAAAAACTAATATGTTTAAGAGGGTGGGTGATTATGTGCTTAAAACATTTTTTAATTCTTAAATTCTTTTCTATTGTTATCTTTGGTTAACTTTTGGCTACAAAACGATCACTTATCAAAGAATATATAAAGCCAGTAATCAAAACTGTTGACAACTTCCTTTTAGTCCACCGTAGGACTAAGAGTTGTGATTTTAATGCCATTATTGACCATTAGTTTATATAATGCTAGTTTATATTCTAACAATGAAGTGGTTACTGGAGAGGGCAGTTCACAACTAATAAAGTGTTTTAGATATTTTGACAATCCGTTGAGACCGAATTCAAAAAAGAAATCAATAATAGTGTGAGGAGACAAACTTATGGTACTATCAGAGAGTCAACCGAAATATGAATTTGATATAAATTCCGATGAACTGAAATCAATATTATTAGCTTGTTATCAATGTTCATCCTGTGTAAGTGTATGTCCAGTCCGTAGAGTATCAAAATTTAACCCAAGAAGAATCATTCACAATTTCAAGATATACGACTCAGTGACCGAGGATGAACTAACTTCCTGTTTAACATGTGGACTCTGCTTAGAAATATGTCCCCAAGAAGTTGATTTTCCTGAATTTATACGATTATCCAGAAAAAAAGGAATTAGTGAAGATAAATTTGCTCATCATAATATCTTTAATTTACTGCAAGTATTTATGGGTGAAATGACTGATTCAGGGATGAAGTTTGAGTATGAAGGTCAAACGAATCCTGAATCAAAGATTGCATATTTCCCTGGTTGTATTGACCTGTTTGACAAATTTTTAGATTTAGAAGAAACTAATTTTCATCAGATTGGTCAAAGTGCTATCAATCTCATGAATAAAGCGGGAGTGAGTCCTAATCTGATATCTCTTAAATGTTGTGGTCATGATGCGTACTGGACGGGTGACGAAGACGCCTATGAGAAAGTACGTGAGTATAATACCCAATACATTAAGGAAGCAGGAATAACAACCCTTGTTGTTTCGTGTGCAGAATGCTACTATTCTTTTGAGAAATTGTATGATCTCAACGTTCGAGTTCAACATATCGCTCAATTCATTGAAGAGAATAAGGAGAAATTAGATTTCAAGGGAGATAGTTATGATGTAGCCTATCATGATGCCTGTAGATTAGGTCGATACATGAACGAGTATGATACACCTAGATCTGTGTTAAAAGCTGCTGGTGGTAATATAAAAGAATTTACCTTGAATAAACAACATACGAAGTGCTGTGGTGTGTCTGCATGGCTCAAATGTGATGATAACTCACGCGCAATAATGCTAAGAAAGTTAGAAGAAACTAAAGACGTAGTAGGAGATGAAGGAACTCTTGCTGTCGGATGCACAAAATGTTTTGCGCATTTAAATTGCGTAATGGAAGATAGAAAACCTCAACACAACTTCCAAATTAAAATTAAGGAGCTTGGAATGATAGTAGATGAATCTACATCAAGTAAATAATATGTGAGGAAGAAAAAATGACAGAAGCAGAAAAAAGAGGATCAGTTGCGATAATTGGCGGTGGAATTGCAGGAATACAGTCATCTCTTGACTTAGCAGATCAAGGATTTAAAGTTTATTTGCTAGAAAGCAACCCAAGCATCGGTGGGAGAATGGTTCAGCTGGATAAAACATTTCCAACTTTAGATTGTGCGATGTGTATTTTAGGGCCAAAACTAGTAGAAGTAGAAAGACATCCAAACATCGAATTGTTATCTTACTGTGATCCCGTGGATTTAGAAGGATCTGCTGGAAATTTTACTCTCAAATATACGAAAAAAGCACGTTATGTAGATGAGGAGCTCTGTACAGGTTGTGGAATTTGTGAAGAAAAATGTCCAGTCTGGATTGAGGATGATTTTAATGCAGGATTAACTAAAAAAGATAAAAAAGGGAGAGAAAAAGCTGGTAGGAAGAATATTTCAATTCCATTTCCACAGGCGGTTCCAAAGGTTGCATATTTAGAGCATGATACGTGTAGATATTTTCAGGAAGGTAAGTGTAAGATATGTGAGAAGAAATGTGGTCCAGGAGCTATCGATTATACTCAAAAGGATGAGGAATGCTCTGTCAATGTTGGTGCAGTAATTACTACCACTGGTTTTGATCCTTTTGATGCTAAGGAAATTGAGAGACTGCATTTCGAGGAGTATCCAAACGTGTTTACAACTTTGCAATTTGAAAGACTTCTCAATGCTTCAGGTCCAACTGAAGGAGAAGTTGTCCGTCGCTCAGACGGGAAACATCCAAAGAAAATTGCATTTCTTCAATGTGTTGGTTCACGTGACTTATCAATCAATAAAGAGTACTGTTCGGCAGCCTGTTGTATGTATGCGATAAAAGAGGCAATTATGGCAAAAGAACACGATCCAGATGTCGAAGCCTACATTTTCTATATGGATATAAGAGCATTTGGAAAGGGGTTTGAGGAATTCTATAAAAGAGCCATCAATGAGTTTGGGATCAAATTCATTAACTCTAGAATTTACGAAATAGAAGAAAATCCTGAGAATCAGAATCTTATTTTAAAATTTGAGCAATTTATGGACTCTCCTTCAATTACAACAAAGGAAATGGATATGGTAGTCTTATCTACAGGGATGGATACCACGTCTCAAACAGACTTTTTGCAGAACCAACTTCATCTGGAATTAGATCATAATGGATTTGTAGTTTCAGATCCTTTGAAACCAATTGAGACAAGTAAACCTGGGGTCTATGTTTGTGGAGTAGCATCAGGGCCAAAAGATATACCTGATACCGTTGCACAAGCTAGTGGAGCGGCCGCAAAAGCAGCTATCTTACTCAAAGATGTTAGGGGAACTGAAGTAAAAGAAAAGAAGTATCCCCGTGCAATAGCTGTTGATTCAGCTGATGAATCGCGAATAGGTGTATTTGTGTGCCACTGTGGCCATAACATTGCTTCGGTAGTAGATGTTAAAGAGGTAGCAGAATATGCTCGGACTTTTCCGAATGTGAAATTCGCTGATGATCCTCTTTATGCATGTGCTGCTGATACACAACTTACAATTAAAGAAAAAATCAAAGAGCACAACCTAAATCGAATCATAGTCGCCTCCTGTACTCCTCGAACTCATGAACCACTATTTAGAAGTACATTAAAAGAAGCAGGATTAAATGAATTTCTTTTCGAGTTAACAAATCTAAGAGAACATATCTCCTGGGTTCATCCCCATGAAAAAGGTGAAGCAACAGAGAAAGCAAAAGATATGTTACGTGGTGCCATCGCACGAACTTGTCGACTAGAACCATTACTGAAAGAGAAAATTCCTATTGACCAGAAGGCATTAGTTGTTGGAGGGGGAATCTCTGGAATGACTGCGGCACTAGATATAGCCCGTGGAGGGTATCCTGTTTACCTTGTTGAAAAGGAAAATCAGCTTGGGGGTGAATTACTGGAGATACCACGTCTCCATAATGAGCTTCAGGGGGAAGATATTGTTAAAGAATTAGCAAACCAAGTAAATGATGAAGAAAATATCACGGTATTCACAGGGGCAAATCTCGAATCTTTGACTGGAGCGGTAGGTAAATTTACAGGTATTGTTAATGGACAGGAGATAAAGTTTGGTGCAGCAGTGCTAGCAACTGGGGCACGACCATTCATCCCAGAAGGATACTATGAATATGGGAATGATACTCGGGTGAAAACACAAAGAGAATTTGAGCTAGAATTTGACCAAACAGACCCAAAAACAGTTGTAATGATCCAGTGTGTGGGTTCACGTGAAGATGAAGCTCCTAGAACGTATTGTTCTAGAATTTGCTGTACCACCGCAATTAAGAACAGCATTAGAATTAAAGAAAGAGATCCAGATGCAAATGTATTCATTCTCTATAAAGATGTCCGTACTTATGGTGATCTTGAGGAGTTATATCTCAAAACCCGGAAATTGGGAACAGTTTTCATAGGTTACAATGATGATAACAAACCAACAATAAATTCTGATGGATCAGTGGAAGTATTGGATATCACACTGGGTGAAAAGCTACGAATTCAGGATGTTGATACAATTCTTCTTAGCACTCCTCTTGTCCCTAAACCCAACGAAGAGCTAAGTCAAATGTTCAAAGTTCCAAGAGGTGCAGATAAGTTCTTCCTTGAAGCACATGTCAAATTAAGACCTTTGGATTTTGCCACTGACGGAGTTTTTCTTGCAGGAACAGCTCATTACCCGAAATTTACCTATGAAAGTATATATCAAGCAAGTGGAGCAGCTGTTCGAGTAATGGCATTACTGGCACCAGGTTATCTATTATCTGAAGGAGCCATTTCTGAAGTGAATGAGGAAATGTGTCGAGGATGTGGACGATGTGAAGAAATATGTCCTTATAAGGCCATAGAACTTCACGAGAAGGAAATTAGTATGGAAACAACTACCATAAAGACAGTAAAAGCCTTTGTCAATCCAGGAGTTTGCAAAGGTTGTGGTTTATGCGTAGTAACGTGTCCCGTTAGTGCAATCACAATTAGCCACTTCCAAAATGAAACGATTAATGCTCAGATTGAAGCTATACTTTCAAAATCTGAACCGAGTATCGAAGGCGTCGAACAACCACCTGTGGAGGCACCCTAAAGGAGTAGTGATAGGAAATGACTCAAACAACAACAGAAATTCAAACTGAAAAAACAGAAGGATCATTTGAACCAACCATTATTTGTATAGCGTGTAATTGGTGTTCATATGCGGGAGCTGACTTAGCTGGTGTTTCAAGATTGAAATATCCCTCAAATATCCGGATAGTTCGTGTTATGTGTTCTGGACGTGTTGATCCTGCTTTTATTATGAAGGCGTTTCTTAAAGGGGCTGATGGAGTTATCGTAGCCGGATGTCACCCGGGAGATTGCCACTATCTTGAAGGAAATTTGAGCGCTGAGGTTCGAATTAAAAATACGAAAGAGGCTTTTGATATATTAGGCTGGGAAACTGATCGCTTACGGTTAGAATGGATTTCAGCCTCTGAAGGAAAGCGTTTTGCTCAAATTATGACCGAGTTTACTGATCAAATAAAGGAGTTAGGTCCAATAAAGAAAAGGTGATTATCATGGTAACTGCACATACTGGTACAGAAAAGGTTCTTAATGTTAAACCTGATGTATTTAAAACTATCAAGAAGTTTGGAGCATTTGACGTATCTGCATGCTTTTCATGTGGTCAATGCACTGTTTCGTGTCCTCTTTCAGTCAGTGGTAATGATTTTCCTCGTAGATTTATCAGATATGCGAAACTAGGCTTAGAAGAAAAAATCTTAACTCATGCCGAACCATGGTTGTGTTATTATTGTGGAGATTGTTCCACTTCATGTCCTAGTCAAGCAGAACCTGGTGAATTTATGATGGCTACTCGTAGATATCTTACTGCGAGATATGACTGGACAGGATTATCTAAAAGATTATATCTTTCTCATAAATGGGAATTTGGAGCTTTAATTGCATTAGCATTATTAATTTTGGGAATCTTTCTAGTAGCAAATCTGACTGGAATCAGTACAATGGAAGGTAGTAATGTCTCAATTGACAGTTTTGCACCTAAAGAATGGATTCACATTGGTGACCTAGTACTGGGAGGAACGTTAGCTTTTCTATTGCTTACAAATGCATTTAGAATGTATTATTACATAATTCTAAGCGATAAAAGTGTGAAAGTACCTATCAAACTGTATTTTACAGAATTTAAAGGAATTATTGAAACAGCGCTAAGTTTTCCGTTTCAAATTCGCTGGAGGAATTGTGATAATAAATTCCGCTGGTTAAAACATGTATTCTTAGTCACTGGATATGTAACAATTTTTACTCTCGTTGTAGTCTTTATCGATATTTTCCAAGTGGATGATACACGTTGGGATATTACCTCACTTCTCGGTTATTATGGCACTGTAGCTCTCTTATTTGTCACTCTTGAAGCAATGTGGAGTCGGTATAAAAAGAAAGAACAATTACACAAATTTTCTCATCTATCTGATTGGCTATTCCTGATTCTACTTTTCTTAACTGCAGTTACAGGTATCTTCCTACACTTATTCCGTCTAATGAATTTCACCTATCCAAGTTATTTCATATATGTTATCCATCTGATGATTGCAGGACCAATGCTGATTATTGAAGTACCTTTTGGAAAATGGTCACACATGCTTTATCGACCACTAGCCGTGTATTTTGCCTCGATAAAAGAAAAAGCTAGATTGATTGCTACTGTGTAAATCAAAGACGAATCTCTTGGTTTTCTAAGAGATTCATACAATTTTTTTATAGTAAACGCTCAGATCCACATATAGAATCCCTGTAAGATAGAAATAAACTTATTTCGTACCACTATCTTGGTAATTGCGGAATAATGATACAAAAATGATTACTAAGTTAGGTCTCATTTATTCATGAGTGGTGATTAATGTGACAGGACAAAGATTCACATCATAAGCATTTAATTTTCTCCACTCAAGTACTTCTTAAAATCAATGAATATCAACGATATTTAATGAACAATTCGAAAAGATTAGTAATTCTGGGAGTGGGGAACTCAATAAGAATGGATGATGGAGCAGGAATTCGAGTAGTCGAGCAATTAGAACAGGATGAAGAATTACTAAAGATGGGAATTTCATTTCAATATTTAAATACAGGTGGATTGGATATTCTTGATGCAATAGATGGATTTGACCACGCTATTATAGTTGATGCAGCTTCCATGGCTGATCAAGGATTGAAACCTGGAGATATTTTCTATTTAGGAAATTTACACGATGTTGACGTTAAAGATGCGGGAGGATTTTCTTCTCATGGGGTTGGAGTATTACCGGTTTTAAAGTATGCAAAAATAGGCGGATATGAAGTTCCTAACCCCATAGAAATTTATGGTGTACAGATTAAGGAAATTGGTTTCATTGGGGAAGAGTTAACTCCTGAAGTAACCAAAGGGGTAAAAGAACTTATTCCTAAATTGAAATCCCATATCATCAGTCTTCTCTCATCAGAGAATTATACGATCAAAACCGATTAATTCGTTCGAGAGAAGAATACTTTTCCGCTTAGTAGAAGATGTGACATTATAACTATATTGTATACAATCTGACTCTGTGTAGATAAATCTAAATGGACGTTTTTGCTCAGAATTTAACAATAGTTACAGATATATTAATATAAAATTCTCTTGTGTCAAAATTCAGTAGATTGGCCATCTATATGTAAAAAGAATAGATCTTAACACTATTTTTACCCCTAGATCTATCAATAATTAATATTAATTAATAAGAGGATATTTAATATGAGTAAAGCAAGAGTCGCGACTGAGTGGTTAATGGTATGCAGTGGCTGTCATATATCGCTACTGGATATTCATGAAGCTATTCTTGACGTACTAGCTAAAGCTGATATAGTGCGATCTCCTGTTCTTGCCGATGTGAAAGAATTTGTTCCTGCAGATGTGGGAATTATCACAGGAGGAATAAGGAATGAGCATAATATTCACGTAGCTAAAGAAATGCGGAAAAACTGTAAGATAATCGTCTCTTTGGGGTCATGTGCCTGCTTTGGCGGGACCCCTGGACTAGGTAATTTATACACACGCGAGGAAATATTTGATAAAGTCTATTATCCTGGTAATTGTATGGGTTTAGATAATCCTTTAGGTAGAGAGCCTAGAGACGATGTTCCTCCCTTAACAGAAAAAGTGCTTCCACTTTCATCTGTCATTGATGTTGATGTTGTGGTTCCAGGTTGTCCACCTGTACCAGAGTTGATAGCTACTGGTGTTATGGCTTTGTTAAATGGAGAACCTTTAAATCTGCCAAATCAGTCTGTTTGTGAACCATGTCCAAGAGAAAAGAGTCATGATAAAATTACTGAACTGAAACGTTGGTACAAATCTGCTGGAGAAGAAATTGATCCTGATAAATGCTTTTTAGAGCAGGGATATATTTGTGTAGGTCCAGTTACCTGGGGATTATGTGATGCGAGATGTACCAAAGTTGGTGTACCTTGTCGTGGATGTCACGGTCCATTGAATCCCGATCCAGAGAAAGGTACTGATCCTGGAGTAGATACTTCATCCTTTTTGGGAACATTAGCCAGTCAAGTTGGAGTTGAACAGGTCTTCGAAGCAATGGGAAATGATCCAGTATCTGTGATGTACCAACATCAGTTTGCCTACTCTAAACTTGGAAAAATTAAGGAGAAGAAAGAATAATGAATGCTACAAAAATTATTAAAGTAGATCCCGTTACTCGGATTGAAGGACATGCAGAGATAAAATTATTCTTAGACGAGAATAATCATCTAATTGATTCCCAAGTAAAAGTAGTAGAATTCCGAGGTTTCGAAAAATTCCTTATTGGTCGACCAGTTGAAGAAATGCCATTATTGACACCACGAATGTGTGGTATATGCCATTCTCCTCATCATTTATGCTCTGGTAAAGCTGTTGATAGAGCTTTCGGCTTAGAACCACAGGATCTTCCCCCTACAGCATTTAAGCTACGAAGATTAATGCTCATGGGTTCCTTCATTCATTCCCATGTATTACATTTCTTTTATCTTGCAGCACCAGATTTAGTTCTGGGACCTGATTCAGATCCAGCTAAAAGGAATGTATTTGGAGTTCTGGAAGCAAATCCCGAACTAGTAAAGAAGGTTATTGCAGCTAGAAAAGTTGGGCAGAAGATTACTAAGATTCTTGGTGGAAGAACTGTTCATCCCGTGACTGCTGTCCCTGGGGGACAATCTCAAGGACTTTCTCAAGAAAATCGCGATTCCATAATGAAGGATGTAAAGGATATTGCAACAAATTTCCTACCTGAGGCTAAAGATACAGCGATGGCTCTTTTCGATCAATATGCAGATGCAATTGGGTCTTTAGGAGTTCTACCTACGATGCACATGGGAATGGTAGGAAATGAAGGAGAATTGCGATTTTATGACGGAAAGGTTAGATTGCTTGGTCATGATGCTCAAGTACTCGAGGAATTCTCTAGTTCCGATCCTTCATACCGCGATGTGATCTCTGAACGTATCAAGGATTATTCATACCTGAAATTCCCCTATTACAAGAAAAAATCGTTTGAAGAAGGATGTTATCGTGTCGGGCCCCTTGCTAGAGTGAATGCTGCAGATAAAATCGATACACCAATAGCACAGGAACTCCTAACAGAATTTCGTAATAAATTCGGACGTCCAACTCCACAATCTTTGTTGTATAATTATTCCCGTATTATTGAATTAGCACATGGAGTTGAAGCAACGCTCGAACTTTTAGAAGACCCTGATATCTTGGGGACCAAATTACGAACCCCTGTCGAACCTCGTGAAGAAGAAGGTGTAGGAATTCTTGAAGCACATAGAGGAACTCTTTTCCATCACTATGTCACAGATCGCAAAGGAATCACAACCGATGTTAATTTAATCGTTGCAACGGTAAGTAATAATGAAGCAATCAATCGTTCTGTAAATGTTTCGGCAAAAGAATTAATAGTTGATGCAGAACCAGCTGAAGGATTACTGAATCGACTTGAAATGATTGTTAGAGCCTATGATCCCTGTTTCAGCTGTGCGACACACGTTTTGAAATCAGGTGCCGTAGCGACAGAAGTACAGATAATCGATCACAAAGGATCGACACTAAAGACATTAAGGAATTGGGAGGACTAAAAGGTGGAAAAAGCAATGAAAGTTGGAACATTTTTATGTAATTGCGGTGGTTCACTGGATAATCTCGATTGGAATGAACTACAAGGCTTCATGAAAGAAAGACCCGGGTTCTGTGTCTATCATGAAAGTCTTTGTTCAAAAGAAGGGAAAGATTTCTTCAAAGAAGCAGTAGGTAGAGAACAACCCGACTCAATTGTGTTTGGTGGCTGCACACCTAAAACTGCAGGCTATTTATTTGAGGATGTTATGAAAGAGGTTAATATGTCCCCCTATCAAATTGTGGGTGCTAATCTCAGAGAACACATTGGATGGGTTGAACCAGACAAGACCTTAGCTACAAATAAAGCAAAAGCAGTTTTGCTTAGCTCTTATAATAAAGCGAATTTTGAAACTAATGTTGAAAAACACAGAATTGAAATTCAAGACTCTGCTGTTGTTATAGGAGCTGGTCCTGCAGGGTTACAAGCAGCACAAGATTTAGCTGAAAAAGGACATAAAGTCTATCTAATTGATCGAAACTCGTATATTGGTGGAAATGCAGCCAAAATGGGTACTTTCTTCCCAAGTGAGGACTGTGCAACCTGTATGCCCAGTAATGGCGTTAAAGGAATTGATCAGAGTCATGTTAGGAGATGTCATTATCGGTCGGCTTTTGATCTCCATCCAAATATTAAGCTCTTGATTAATTCAGAGGTTGGAGATATTAAAGGTGCTTTAGGTAACTATTCTGTTGAAGTCAAGACGAAACCAACCTATGTAAAAATGGATAAATGTATCAACTGTAATCTTTGTACGCAGAAATGTCCCGTTGAATTTCCTGATGAATTCAATCTTGGGATGGTCAATAGAAAAGCCATTGATTTACCAGTTAAAGTATCTACTTCAACTAAATATGTAGTTTCTAGAGAAAAATGTCCTGAAGGTTGTACTGAATGTGCTAAAGTCTGTCCCGTGGATGCTATAGATCTCAATATGCAAGAAGAAATCCAAACTATACAAGCAGGTGGTTTTATTCTCGCAACAGGTTTCGAAGAGTTAGATGCGAAGGTAGTCGAGGAGTACCACTATGGAGTCCCTGGATATGAGAATATAGTTACACAAACCGAGCTCGCACGATTATTAGATATCGCTGGACCTACCAATGGATTTTTACGGAAAAAGAATGGCGAAAAAGTAAAGAGCATTGTTATAATTAATTGTGTTGGCTCGAGATCTCAGAAGTACAACATCTGGTGTTCTAATGTCTGTTGTATGATTGGGATAAAGCACGCCCTCAAAATTAAGGAGAAATTTCCCAAGGTTGATGTGACTTGCTGTTATATCGACATTCGTGCTGTCGGATCCAATTACGAGGAATTTTACAATAAAGCTCGTGATCTTGGTGTAAAGTTCATTCGGGGTCGTCCTGCCGAAGTTGAGACAGATGGGACAAACCTATACGTCCAAGCAGAAGATTCACAAGCAGATCAATTTGTGACCATCAAAACTGATATGGTAGCATTATCAATGTCAATGGTTGCTGCCCCTGGTATCCAAGAATTAGCGAAGAAACTAAAAGTAGGTATTTCAAATACTGGATATTTTGAGGCATTATATTCCAAATTTAAGACAACAGAGACTAAAAAAGCTGGTGTGTTTGTCGCTGGTACAGCTATTGCTCCTGCTGATATTCCCACCTCACTTAATAGAGCTGGATATGCTGCTAGTCATCTAGACATGATTCTCTCTAAAGGATCTGTCGAGAAAAAGTTCCCAACCGCAGAGATCGATAATGACAAGTGTACATTATGTGAACTTTGTGTAACGGCCTGTCCTTTTGGAGCAATCGATGTAATACCCGTAGAAAATCCTGGGGTAAAAATGCAAGTTGATCCCGTTAGTTGTCTCGGTTGCGGACAATGTGTATCGACCTGTCCTGCTTCAGCTATAGGAGTAGATTATTATTCGGAAGATATAATTCTTAAACAACTTGAAGGTTTGTTATATGACGTGAAGGATAATCCAGAGCCCACAATAGTTACACTCGCTTGTTGGGAGTGCGCTTATTCTGCAGTTGATGCCTCTGGGATGGCTGCTCGTACATTAGCACATACTACGAAAATGGTTCCTGGAGCATACCCACATAATGTCAGAGTACTTCCTGTTCAGTGCACAGGCAATATATCAGCCAGACTAATTAATAATACCTTTGCTATGGGAGCAGATGGAATTATAATACTTGGCTGTTATGAAGATAAATGTCATTATGATTCAGGTTCCAAAGCATCAACGATTCGTGTTGCACTCATGAAACAAATGCTAGAATACTCTGGTATTGATCCTGCACGCCTAGAAAAGGAAACAGTCTACTTCATGAGCTGTGATAAGTTCGATATAACCGCCAAGAAAATGGCCAATAAGCTCAAGAAGCTAGGAAAACTTGAACGGTAATTAGTGAAACAAGGTGAAATAACAAATGACTGAATCAACAGAACTCATTAGTGATTTTCAACATCTTTACGAAAAAGTGAAGCTTTGCTACCAATGTGGTACCTGTGCGGGTGGATGCCCAGTATTCAAGCAGTATTCGAGTTTTAATCCCAGACGAATAATGGAGAAATTACTCGCTGGAGAATTTAAACAAGAAGTATTTGATGAACAGCGAATCTGGTATTGTACAGGATGTTTCACTTGTAGTACCAGGTGCCCTCAAGAGATAGACATTGCACATGTAATTTTTGAGATGAAAAATATGGCTGTGAAAGTCAAAAATGCTCCAGAAGGGATTATTGCGGAAATGACTGCAATCTTAGAAACTGGTATCACGGCAGGTAAATCTCAATCTGTTATGAAGCGTAGAGAAAAACTCGGATTACCTGAAGTTCCAGCTCCTGATATGAATGAGATACAGAAACTCATGGATATAACGGGTGTGACAACAAAATTAAGTAGTCTAAAGGAGGATGTAGCCTAATGTCAAAATATGCATTTTTTATTGGTTGTACAATACCCTACCGCGTTCCGTTTATTGAAACTTCATTGCGGAAAACTATGCCAGAATTTGACGTAGAATTGGTAGATCTCCCCTTTGCTTGTTGTCCAGATCCTGGTGGTGTTCAAGCATTTGATAATGTTGCATGGCACACATTGGCTGCTCGTAACATCTGTCTGGCTGAAGAACAGGGACTTGACATTCTTACCGCGTGTAGTGGTTGTTTTGAAACACTCAAAATGGTTAACGAGCGTTTGAAGAGTGATCCTGATCTGAAAAAGAAAGTCAACGAGAATCTAAAAGAGGTTGGCAAGGAATTCAAGGGTTCCATCCAAGTCAATCACTTTGCGGAATTTCTCTATACTGAAATTGGAATAGATAGGATAGCACAACAAGTTGGGAAACCCCTATCTGGAATCAAACTTGCAACACATAATGGCTGTCACTTCCTCAAACCACCTGAAATCATGCAAGTTGACAATCCTGAGATGCCAGTAAAACTTGATCATCTCGTGGAAGCTTTAGGTGCTGAATCAGTCCCATATTTAAACAAACTCGCTTGTTGTGGTGCTGGTACAAGACCTACAGATAAAGATACGGCTTTAAAAATAGCTCATGAAAAGATTGTCGGAGCAGAGATGGCACAAGCCGATGCATTGGTCACAGTTTGTCCTACTTGTTTCATTTCCTACGACACTGGCCAACGTTTAATGGCTAAAGAGTTTGAAAAGACCACTCTTCCTGTATTTTTCTTCGGGGAACTTCTTGGCCTGACAATGGGTATGGATTTCAGTACGGGGTTCAAGATGCACAGTATCAAAGTCCAACCCTTTTTGGATAAGCTCTCTGAGTAATCTCCCCCATTTTCTCTCTTTTTTTATTTGATATCTTCCTAGTTCATTCTAGGGCGGTTCAAGTAGAAACCAGTGATATCTTGATAAGCTTTTGCCACTCTTGATGTTTCAGCTTCTTTGTACAACCCCCAATAAAGAATTAATGGTTTTGGGGACTTTTTATACGATATATTAATTTGTCCCGTGTGCTTCATTCCTTATGACATAGGCCAACTGTTTATGAAAGAAGAGTTAAATTAGACCAACCCTCCAGTATTTTTCTTTGGAGGAATACTTGATTTTCCAATGGGTATGGATTTCAGTGCCGGCTTTAAGATGCACACAATTAAGGTTCAAGCACTTTTAGATAAGCTAGCTGCTTAACCTTCCCCACTCTTTTTTTTCTATTCCTATATAACTGTAAAGACTATTTAAACCTCTGGAATATTTTTGATTCCATTCTGGATTTCGTCTTCAAATTTTGAAAACCAGCCTCTGAGTTTAAGGTTTAAGAGATTTTTCTTCGTAACTTCAACATCCTGACGAAGAAGTTCTGGTAAATTAGGAATGCATACTGGTCCTTGACAAGCCATCAGACGTAAGCTGACTCGTTCGTCAAATGAAAGTGAGGAACTTTTCTGGATAGAGGAGTCGATATCTTTCATAAGTTCATTTTTTTCTTCCAAAATATTCATAATCTGACTTTCCAGAGTTCTAATTTTTTCGTTTTTTTCTTGGATTTTGCTGAATAACTTGGAGTATTCTTCTATTCTACCATTAGAAATATGTTTCATATCTTTCTTATAGTCAAGTATTTCATCTTCAATGTTATTAGAGTTGTTATCACTTAAAGATGCTTCAGCAGCTACAAGGAAAGCATGAGATTGAATAAAATTTGGGTATAACGCAAAAGAAAAATACATCTTGGTTCCAATTTCATACACTGTAGCTTCAGCACCTTTATGACCTGAATAGCTTTCACTTGTCTTGTAAGAGGGTTTGATATATGAAAAATCCTCCATATTGTCATCTTTCATATCCTGAGAGAGAAATTTGAGATGACGATGGATAGCAGGAGCAGAAATATTCAGAATGGAGGCGATTCTACTCCCATAATTTTGCTCACACGCAATCATCCGGAGAATTTCTAAACGTGTTTTATTGGACAGGATCTCAAATATGGGATGATCTAAACTACAACTAAAATTGTCCATTTATTATTCACAACTTACTAATTGCTTTTCTTTTAATCATGGTATAACATATGGTTAAACCTTAATGATTCAGAATTATGATTTAACATTTATTTAACATATTTTACGAAATGCGTCTACTTTCTGACTCTCAAAAAAAAGATTGAAAGGAGGATCGGATTTGCCTCCTTTCAATTCAAAACTTGCTCGAAAGAATCTTCTTTACATCTGTTGGAGTTTACCAGTGCGTTCATTCCAAGAAACAATGATATACCAGATTGCAATAACAGCTAGTATGACTAGAGCTGCGAGGAAGAAACCAATTAAAGATGCTGGATCATCGTTGAGCATGGTGGGAAGGAATTCTTTAGTGGGTTCGAACAAATCATAAACTGGTTCTTTCAAGAATTCAACTGTGAAGAGAGTACCAAAGGTAAGGCCGAGAACGGAGAACCATAATTTTACTTGGCCTTCTCCACTTCGCCATAAGGAACCGACAACACAACCACCAGCTACTGTCATACCAAGACCGAAAATGGTTCCACCTAAAAGTGCAGGTATAAAGAAGCTCCCTGCAACCATTGTCAGTGCTGCACCAGTGCCAGATACTTTCATTGCAAGAAAACCAACAAGACCAACCAAAAGACCGACCATTACAGCTTTTGCAGGAGCAGCTTCACCAGTCATGAAAGGTTCTCGTAAAGCTCGAACAATACAAAAACGAGATCGTTGGAGTACAAAACCTATGAGAAGACCTATGAATACAGCACCAATTATGGATAGCTGAGTAGCTACGTCAAAGATAAGTAACACTCCAAAACCAGCAACCAGTACAATGAATCCTACGATTGGTTGCCAACTGCCACCAGCTAAGAAGCTTTTGGATTCACCTGAACTGATACCTGGATATTTATCAGCTTCCCAAAGAAGATATCGTACAGCAATGAAAACTCCAATCACGAAACCTAATACGATAAACAATCCAGCTGCACTTAGAGCGGGCCAACCACTATAGAATCCACCAATAGTACAGCCACCACCAATTACAGCTCCAATACCCATTAAAAGACCACCGATTAGACCTTTAACAAGCTCACCAACTGGTGGAATGCGAATGGCAAATTCTTTAGCTAATAATGCACTGGCAAAAGCACCAACCAAAATTAGCATGTTCAGGTAGGCGTAATTTTCCCAGCCTGAATTAACACCAGGGACTATTTCAACCATTCTGTCACCAATGAGATTAAAAACTTCATTGCCCCACCAGATATAGCCACCTGTAGCACCCCAAGGTCCAAAGAAGAACCAGAGTGATAGGCTGAGGAAGGAGAGAATGATTGCGCCAACCCACATCTTCCATGAGTCACCAAATAATACTTCGTATACTTCTGAAAACATTCCTTTTTCTGACATAAAATTACCTCATTTTTTACGTTGGATAATAAATCTAAAAATACCGCCGTCTTCGCTTGTCTCTAGTACTTCATTGCCTTTTCGCTTGCACCACAAGGGTACGTCTTTCTTTGATCCAGGATCAGTTCCGAGCATCTCTAGAACTTGTCCTACTTCTAGCTTTTTGATAGCTGCGTTTAATTTCACGATAGGCATTGGACAGGATAAGCCTTTGCAGTCCAATGTCATGTCTATATCGACCATTCTATATCTATCCTATGTTTTATTGGTTTGTTTTTAAATTACCCAATGTAAATAGCTTTTAGGGGTTTTACAGTTTTTTTTGCTACATGCTAATAACCCCAAGTTATTTACGTCGAGTTAACAACGTAAATCAAATATTGTTAAAAACCTTCTGTCCTCTATTTTACATATTTATTCACAATAGATAGTTCTCTTGTTACATATAGTACTTCTATTCGCGAAATTGAGCAAAATAAATTTCCGCTATGACTTAAGATAACTATATTGTGACTTGAGACGAAAAGTTAAAAACGGAGAGTTATTAGCGCACAATTAACAACTTAATTTTCAGAAAAAATACAGTTTTTCTTGTTAAATCGATGAGAGTTGTATAGAAATGGAAGCAGAAGAAGAAAAGATTACAATGGTTGTATTTTCTGGAACAATAGATAGACTTATTGGCATGGCTATTCTAACAAATGCCGCTATAGCGATGGATTATTCTGTTGATATCTATCTCATGCTATGGGGGACCTATGCCTTCAAGAAGGATGTTATTGGAAAAGATAACACACTAAGTGAACATCTCGAATATACCGATGAGAAATTCAAAGAACTCATTATGAGAGGTGGCATTTCCCCTTGGTACGAGATGATCAAACAAGCTAAAGAAATGGGACAAGTAAAAATTTACGTTTGTGCTGCTTGCGGTAAAGCTTGGAGTGCAGATTTGGAAAATTTAGAATATGTCGATGATATTGTCGGTGCTGGAGAAATTGTATGGACTAGCACCCAATCAAAAGCAACTTACTTTATTTAGATGCAAAGAAATTGAAATGGTGATAAAAAATGACCGATGTAGAAAACATGAAATCAGATCACTTGGTTGATGCCCGTGCTGAGAGTTGTCCAGGCCCTTTATTAGCTGCTAAAAAAGCGATGACAAAGGTTCCTATGGATGGTGTTCTCGAAGTTTGGTCTGCGGATGCAGGTACAAAAAGAGATATCCCCCTTTGGTGCAAAAAGATTGGCCATGAATATTTAGGTGACGCTGAAGGTAAAGGTTACTTCAAAATATTTGTTAGACGAAAACGTTGAGTGTGTTTAACGAAAGAGGTAGTTTCCTTCCCCTTTCTTTTTTTATTTTACAAATCTAAAGAAAATCGACAAAGAGTCAGAGTTTCTCTAATTAGACGAGTTATGTGATGTAGATGACCAGTAGTGAGAAAGTAAAACCGAAAATTCTTATATTTACAACAAATTTAATCTCTGATCCAGCTGTTGACCAAACTGGATTATTACACAGGCATTATTCTCCTTCAACCTCAATTATTCGAGTTCCTTGTTCAAGCATGGTAAGAGCTGATTATGTTCTTCTTGCACTTCAGAGTGGTTTTGATGGTGTATTCATCACCGCAGATGGGGGAGATTGTCCTTTTACTGAGGAATGTCCTCAAAAAACTTCTGATCGAATACGTGAAGCAATAGAACTTCTGGAAAGTCATAATATTGATGTAAATAGATTAAAAATGGCTGCTATATGTTCTGTTTGTGTTGAACCATTTTTAAATCATGTAAAAACCTTTTCTGAAAAATTGCAGGAGTTAGCTAGTACTTAATCCAAAGGGTGTTATTATGACTGAAGATTATGAAGATTATGATACATTGATTATTGGAGCAGGTATTGCAGGTATAGAAGCTGCTCTAACTCTTGGTGATGCAGGTGGAAAAGTCCTACTCGTAGATAAATCTCCTACAGTAGGAGGAATCATGGCCCAACTAAGTAAAGTATTTCCTACGCTTGATTGTTCAGCTTGTATTGCCACTCCTAAAATGGCGAGTGCTGTATATCATCCTAATATAACGCTTTCAGCTTATTCTGAGATTGAAGAAGTCGTAAAGCACGAGGAAGCTAATTTTACCGCCAAAATCGTTCAAAAACCAAAATATGTAGAATGGGATGATTGTACAGGATGTTCTTTATGTGAAATGGAATGCCCAGTAATAGTTAGTGATGAATTTCAATATCATATGCGAGGCCGAAAGGCAGTGTACATTGCTTTTGATATCGCAGTTCCAAAGAAATCCGTAATCGATATTGATAACTGTATATTCTGTGGACAGTGCGAAAAAGTTTGTCCGACTTCCGCAATCAATTTTCTTCAAAAGCCTGTTTTAAAAAATGTACGAATAAAATCTATATTGCTTGCAACTGGGTTTGAACTATTCGATGCAGCATTAAAACCAGAATTTGGTTTTGGGAAAAGCAAGAATATCATAACTGCTATGCAGATGGATCGATTACTGGCCCCGACTCGACCATATAATGCTGTATTGAGACCTTCTGATGGTAAAGAACCAGGGAAAATTGCCTACCTGTATTGGGTCGGTAGTCGGGATAAAACGGTAGGAAATGAACTTTGTTCACAAATATGCTGTATGTATTCAATCAAACAGTCTCAATTAATTTTAGGAGCCTTGCCTTTAGCTGATGTTTTTTCATTCTATATAGATATTCGAGCACAAGGGAAGGGTTTTGAAGAATTCTATCAACAGGCACGCGATATGGGTGCATTCTTTATCAAAGGCAGAATTATGTTTGTAGATGAAGATGAAAATGGGGATGTAATTGTAAAATATGAGGACATTGATGATAAAGGAAAAATCAAAGAGGAAGCCTTTGATTTAGTTGTTTTGGCAGTTGGTCTATGGCCCTCAATTACTGGCATCTCTAAAGTGTTTAAAAATGTTGAATTGGAAACTGACTCGCTAGGATGGATTAAATGTCCATTATGTAACCCTGTGGAGACAAATGTTCCAGGGATATTTGCAGCGGGTTGTGTAACTGGTCCTAAGGATATTCCTGATACAATAGTAGAAGCCAATGCTGCTGTTTCACAGTGTTTAGCGTATATCGAAACACACAAGAGTAGTATGTAGGAGTGTTGATGAAATGACAAATGAATTCAAAAAACGAATAGGTGTATATATTTGCCATTGTGGTGGGAACATTTCAGATGTTGTGGATGTCGCCGCGGTTTCTGAGGCAGCTGGTAATCATCCTAATGTCGTTCTCGGAAAAGACTTCATGTTTATGTGTTCTGATGCTGGTCAACAGATGATAGTAGATGATGTGAAGGAATTAGATCTTGATGGACTTGTAGTAGCCTCTTGTTCACCTAAATTACACGAGATCACTTTTATGAATGTTGCCGAACGTGCGGGGTTGAATCCTTATGAATTCTATCATGTGAACATCAGAGAAGATGCTTCTTGGCCGCATTCAGATGACCCAAAAGGAGCTACAGAAAAAGCGATTCGTATGGTCAATGCTGGAATTGAATACGTGAAACAGACCTCTCCTTTAGCTAAAATAAAGGTGAGTACTACCAAAAAAGTTCTAATAATAGGAGCTGGAATTTCAGGTGTTCGTGCAGCAGTTGATCTGGCCAGAATGGGTATCGAGGTTGTTCTTGTTGAATCGGCCGATATCCTTGGTGGATATACTTCGAATATTTACAAGACATATCCCGAAGGTAAAACTGGTAAAGAAATTCGTGATTTAATGGTTGATCAGCTGGTTGAATACGAAGATAAACTTGAGATGTATACTTCTTCTGAAGTTACAGGAGTCTCTGGTTATATCGGTAATTTCGTTGTCCAGATTACTAATAATTCTACTGGAAATGTGGCTGAAAAATCTGTTGGAATAATTATTGTTGCGTCTGGTTTCAAGTCTTATGTACCTAAGGATGGAGAATATGGATATAATACCCATAGTAACATTATAACGTTACCTGATTTTATGGCTCATCTGAATAAGAGTGAATATAAAGAAAATCTCACTTATAATGGTCAAAAAATTAACAAAATTGGGTTCATATATTGTGTGGGCTCTAGACAAAGAAACTTAGAGGCTGGTGAATCAGGAAACGAGTATTGTTCACGTTATTGTTGTAATGCGACAGTTTTTCTGACTGCCGAGCTTCAAAAAAGCTTCCCAAATCTTTACACATATCACTTTTACCAAGATATTCGTGCATATGGTAAAAATGAAGCTTATTACCTTCAAGCAAGAGAAAATGGAGCAGTTTTTCTGAAATATGATCCTTATACTCCACTTGAAGTAAATTCTAATAATAATATCAATGTTACAGTAGCTGATATTCTAACTGAAGGAGAAAAAATAACAGTTCCTGTTGATCTTTTAGTACTTGTCACTGGAATGGAAGCAAGAGAAAATAAACGAATGGAAGAATTAGTAAAGATTACTCCTGGATTGGATGGTTTCTACAAGGAATCACATCCCAAGTTGAAGCCAGTGGAAACGGGAAGAATGGGCGTTCTGTTGGCAGGTACGGCTCAATCTCCTCGTGATATATCAGAAACGCTAGCTTCGGCCTCTGCATCGGCAGCAAAAGCTGCTAGTTTAGTATTAAGGGGAGAATTGATGTTAGAACCAGCAGTTGCAATTGTTAACCCAGATCTCTGTTCTAATCATCAAAAGTGTATCCCTGAATGTCCTACCAATGCTATTGAGACTCAAAATAACAAATCTGTTGTAAATGAAGCGTTATGTATAGGCTGTGCTATATGTACAGCTGTATGTCCCACAGAAGCTATTCAGATAAAGACTCTAACAACATCACAAATTCGAGAAATGATCAAAGCCATGGCAAAATCATAACTGAAGGTGAAAATCAAATGAGTCAAGTAAGTAATGAATCATCAGAAAAAAAGAAGAAGACTATCACAGCCAAACTGTATAAAAAACAAACTGGAGCAGTAGTAAGTGAGAAGTTAAAGGAACGAAACAAACATAATAATAAAATTAAAAGAGCTATTTTTAAAGCCATGGAAGGTGAAACCATGACTGTTCCTGAGATTTCAGTGAAAACTGGCATTCCTTCTCATGAAGTTTTATGGCATGTTGCAACAAGTCTAAGATATCGATTGATCGAACCTGTAGAAAAAACAGATGAGGATTATTGGAAATATAAGCTGATTAAATAGGTGATATTAAGATGGTTGTAGTTAATCAGGGTTTTACTGCTAATACACAGGTCTTTGAAGACATTAAAAAGATGGGGGCATTTGACGTGACAGCTTGTATGAATTGTGGAATGTGCACAGTTTCATGTCCTCTGTCCGTATCGGGCAATGAATTTCCTAGGAAATTAATAAGATATGCAGTTTTGGGATTAGATGAAAAATTAATTTCCCATCCTGAACCATGGTTATGTTATTACTGTGGAGACTGTTCTGATCAATGTCCAAGTGAAGCTGAACCTGGGGAATTTATGATGGCGACACGTCGTTATCTCACGTCGAGATATGATTGGACTGGCTTATCAAAGAAGTTTTATCTCTCAGAAAAATGGGAAATAGGAGCACTTGTAGCCCTAGCTCTCGTTTTCCTTGGAATATTTGTGGTTTCTAATCTTGTTGGGATTAGTAAGATGCAAGGGGATAATGTTTCAATTGATGGTTTTGCCCCTATTGAGTGGATTCATTTAGGTGATCTCATTTTAGGTGGGACCTTAGCGTTTCTTTTGCTCTCAAATGCATTCAGAATGTATTATTTCGTAATTCTCAACGATAAAAGTGTTAAAGTGCCAATTAAATTGTATTTCACAGAAATCAAAGCCTATATACTTGCTGGACTCAGTCTCGTAGCCCAATATCGATGGCTTTCTTGTGATAGTAAGACTAGATGGTTAAAACATCTCTTCCTTGTAACAGGGTATATTACCATTTTTTCACTCGTCGTGATCTTTATCGATATCTTTCAGGTCGATGACACAGGCTGGAATATGACTTCCCTTCTAGGATATTATGCTACAGCTGCGTTACTCTTCGTTACGCTAGAGGCGATGTGGAGCCGGTATAAAAAGAATGAACAAATGCATAAGCATTCACATTTATCTGATTGGTTATTTTTGATTTTACTTTTTCTCACAGCAACCACTGGGATATTTCTACATCTGTCTCGTCTAATGAATCTAGCCTATCCAAGTTACATAATTTATGTAATCCATATAATGATAGCTGGACCTATGTTAATAATAGAGGTACCATTCGGTAAATGGTCGCACATGCTTTACCGTCCTCTTGCTGTATATTTGGCTATGGTTAAGGAAAAAGCTAGATCCATAGCTACTTAATTAGATTTAGGTGAAAGTGGGTTAAATATCCTTAATTAAATTGATGGCCAATCGATTATGAGGGTAAACATCCTCGGAATAACCCACTTACTTTTTTTTCAGAGATATTTCTGTATCAAAAGGAGCGAATATTGGACAAGAAATGATTCCTTCATAACTTATGTAAATTTATATATTTCACTTGTTCCGTCTAATAAAAAACCGTGTTTCACCGCATTTCCCTGTTACCTCTAGAAAATAATTACCAGTATGGTTACACCACTGTGGTACATATTCTATACATTCAAGATCGGTAACAAGCAGTTCCAGTATTTGTCCAACTGAAATATTCTTCATTCCACATCTGAGACATATAATTGGAATCGGACATGAGAGTAATCTACAATCTAATACTCTATCTGGTTTTATTTCATGTGTTAACAAATCAATTATTAGATTTTCTTGTTCCATTTTATCTAAATCAAAGACAAAAGAAAAATTTGTTTTTTCTGAAGCTAAACCTACTTTCAAATAATTTACCTCCATTAAATAGCAAATTAAAATTGGAAATATTGACCTGAAAAGAAAAAGTGTGAGTGTCCCCTCTTTTGTTGTCCCTACGTGTTCTAAGTAGAGAAGGAATTAGAGAATTTCGATTATTACGTCCCATTTAGCTGAATATCCATTTTGATATTAGCTTGTCGATAAAGAGTTTCGACAGGACATTGCTTCAGGGTAATTCTTAAAATTCGTTTTAATTTATCCTCTGGGACGTTTGCGTGTACATTTATATTGATTTTGACTTCAGTTATTGTTGAAGCTCCATCAGGTTTCTTTGCGTCCACAATTGCTTCAAGATCTGCAATCTCAACGTGAGAATTTTTCGCTACGACTGAAAAGATGGTGGTAATACAACCTGCAAGAGCCATTACTGCATATTCTAATGCTGTAGCTGCATAATCATCATCACCCTTTTCTGGAGGGAGATCCATTATAACTGCATCTGATCGTCCATTATTCACTGCTGATTGATGGTTTTTTATCCATTTTGATGTCACTAACACTTTTTATACCCTCAATAGATAGAAAAATCAATTTATGACCTTCTATTTTTCATGTGAGTTGATCTTACTTTTCATTAACCTTTACAGGTCATGTGTTTCTTGTACTTCTACTCTTATAAAATGAAAGTACAAAAAAATCTCGTATTTCGAATTAAAAGTTAGATTAATGACATAAAAAAGTAGCAATTGTGAGGTTAAGGGGTAATCTCATTGTACAACATTGACTTCAATGTCTGATGAACTATGGCCTGAGAAGTTAATTTCCCTAAAACTTATAAAATCTGGTAGTGTGATGGTTTAAACCGTGACAATGGTGATACTTAATGGAAATAAGAAGTGCATCGCATTATAACTACAATAAAGTCTTTAAATTATGTCTTTTTCTTGGGATATTTGGTGTCCACCGTTATTATGTGAAACGAAAAAGATCTGGTCTCCTCTACCAATTCACATTTGGAGTATATTTAATTGGTTGGATATATGACCTGTATTCTCTTATAAATGGACGTTTTGTGGATAGTAACAATCGTCCTATTCGAAAAGATTTTACTGCACGTCCTCCAGCACTTTCCCCACTTGCAGAGACTGATACTGGTACAATGATTATTCTGAGTCTTATATTAGGAATAATGGGTGTTCATAGATTCTGGGTTGGAAGAATTTATTCTGGTGCATATTTCCTGCTAATCTGGGTAGCTGGTATATTTCTAGTATTAAGAATAGAACCCCTATTTCAATTAGTAGCTCTTCTTTGGGCCCCTGCATTCATCTTATGGTGGGTTGATTTCCTAGTAATTTTATTTGAAAAATTCAAGGATGCTGAAGGCCGAACTATTCGAAATCCTAAACAAACGAGGTATGATCGGAAAAGGTATGGTAGATAGAAATATGAAAAGATAGCTTTGGATAGACCAAGGTAAAAAAATTAGCTCAAGAAATAATCAAGGTATATTTCAGCCAATTGAAATAGCTATTGGTATTTTCGTGGAATTTTGCTCTCATTATCGCCCATTTATGCAGAAATGACTTCTTTATCAAGAGTCATCCGAGTAACATCAATGGTTAAACTGAAGTAGAAGAATGATTATTGCAGATCCAAGTATCATCATAATAGACTCACGAAGTTCTTCTTTAAAACTTACTTTAGAGTGTAATTCGGGGTATATATCAGTAAGTGCAATATAGAGAAAGCTTGCCGCTGAAATTGCCATTATGTATGGAATAATCGTTTGTATAGTATTTAAAGCAAAGAATGCGAGAATTGCGACAGGAATAGTTGATATACTGGAGAGAAGGTTTAATATCAAAGCCTTTCTTTTAGAATAACCTGAATGTAGAAGTAGCGCAAAATCACCGATTTCTTGAGGAATTTCATGAGCAATTACTGATATTGTGGCAGCAATACCAACAGGAATCGAAATCAAGAAGCTGGCTGTGATAACAAGACCATCCACAGCATTATGAAAGGCATCTCCTATGATGATCATCGGACCTACAGTTCTATGGGCTTCACATTCCATATCATGACAATGCCTCCAAATTATTGTTTTTTCCAAAAGGAAAAAAAGGAAAATCCCTACTAGTACAGTTGATAAAACCTTTTGTGGATTCAAATGCTCAAGCGCGTGAGGAATTAGTCCTAATAGAGCTGCGGTGAGAAGCGTACCACTTGCAAATGCAATTAAGGAGGGAATGAGAAATTTTTGAATGGGTTCTCGAATTAAAAGAAATCCCGTAGCTGTGATGACCGCTCCAATACTGCCTAACGAACTGCATATTATGATCCATATTAATAACATTTGTCTCACCGTCAAATTGTTTCAATTTTAACCTTTTTTATTCAATAGAATGAAATTCTCAAATATTTCTTGAATAGAATTGCCTTGAGCTTGGTGAATTTGAACATTATTTTCCGAAAGAATAGCTTTAGGTCCAATACCGAATGTTTTGGGGTCTTTTGTTACTAGAATGTCGATTCCCTCATTAATTAATAACTCTGCACCTAAAATACCCCGTTTTCGATCAGCTAATCGATGGGGATTGTCGATTAGTCTGGTTGATAGTATAGTTTGAGTAGGAATGTCTATATCTGCGATTAGAAAAGCAGGAGCTTGACCAAAATGCTCCGCAGGAGCTTCATTAACTTTTGTTTCTAACGAATGTGCAGCAATCGCTATTTTTAGCCTAGTTTTCTTTATAGGTTCAACACTTATCACAACACTATCTAGTTGAGGAATTTTTTTCTTCAAAGACAACTCCAACAAGTGAGTTACCCTGGCTAAGGATTTGATTGTCCTTGTCGCTTCCATTCGGATATTGATATCTGCAAAATAATAGGGACCTGATTGCCTGATTCGGATATTCGAAACATCCTGTACTTCATTAAATTCTGATACAAGTGCATTTATCTTATCAATTACTTCAGGATCATCAACTGCATCTAATAATGTTAAAATTGAGTTTTTTCCAAATTCTATTCCTGTCTTGATTATTACAAATCCTATTATAAACCCAACAAACCCTTCTAATTGAGGAATGTCAATTAAATGTCCAAAAATTCCCAAAAAAACCAGGGAATTTGTAATTATATCTAGTTTAAACTCATTTGCGGTACTTGTCAAGGCATTCGAAGCGATTTTTGTACCAACTCTCAAATTATATCTGTAAAGCACATAAGCAAGGCCAATAGAAATCAGGGAAGTTAATAATCCTATCACTGGAAGATTTAATATAGATGGAGTTTTTACAACTTGTATACTCATGAAAATTACATCTAAACCAAAGAACAGGATGAATATCGAAACTATTAATGTTGCTAATGTTTCCATTCGATAATATCCGTAAGGGAATCGTTTAGAAGGATCTTTTTGAGAAAAACGTAACCCAAACAAAACTGCTAGGGATGCAATTATATCGGTCAAGGCATCTAATGCAGAAGCAAGTAATGCGATACTTCCAATTACTATTCCTGCTATTAATTTGAAGGTAATTATGATTATATTACTCAGTAGAGTAATTAGAGTGGCTTTTTCTCCTTCAGCTAGCAATTCTTTCCTTTCTTTATGATCCAAGACTGATTAGTTCTCCTTTAAATGTAATAAATCAATACATTTTTTCCACATTTCTTTCATCGGTTCATTTAGGTCAGAAATTCCATGTTCTAGGACAGTTTCTCCTTTAACCATTGCTTTATAAATTGCTAAATTATATGGAACTTCTCCAACTATAGGAATACCTTCCTCTTGGCAAAACTCGACGATTCTTTCCCTCTGTTCCGTATTTATCGTTGCTTTGTTAATAATAACTACCGTAAGAAGTTTAAAGAATTGAATGAGCTCGCTAACTCTTATCATATCATGAATTGCCGTCATTGTAGGTTCAACAACAATTATAACGAGGTCTGCATTTGTTAATGCTGCAATAACGGGACATCCAATTCCTGGACTTCCATCAACAATAATTACTTCTTTTTTGTGTTCATTAGCGATTACTTGACTCTTTTGAATTACTTCACTTACTAGCTTTCCTGAATTCTCTGCACCAATATCTAATATTGCATGAACCATAGGACCAAATCTGGTCTCAGCCTCATAGATGGTACCCGAAGGTTGAATTTCCATTTTAATTGCTTTTTCAGGACATATCCACGCACATGCACCACATCCTTCACAGTGAAGGGGATCAATATCAAAACTAGTATTTATAGCATCGAAACGACAAACTTCCAAACATTGACCACAGTTGGTGCATTTTTCTACATCCTTTATTGCTAATTTTCCACTCAAAAAGCGTTTAGATGAATTATTTTTCGGATTGAGCAATAAATGAAGGTTAGGTGCATCAACATCACAATCTGCCATTAGGGAAGAAGGTGCTGATAATTGAGCAAGAGCGGCAGAAATAGTTGTTTTTCCAGTTCCTCCTTTCCCTGAGAGGACAGTGATCTGTTTAATTTTCTCTTTTGTCATTTATTTTCCTCCTTAATTGCATTCCACAACTTTCCAAATAATTCATCAAACTTTTTTGTTGTACCTACGAGTGGTAGCCCATGTGAATAGAGATGTAGAATTTCATTATCATGTGGAATTTCTAACAACAGAGTATAATCATTCTCTTCCACTAACCGATTGATACAGTCATCACCTATATCATATCTATTGTTTACTATTCCAAAGGGGATATTAAGTATCTTCACCAGTTCTATGGCAATTTTAAGATCATGTTCACCTGCAGGGGTTGGTTCTGTTACCAGAATAACATAATCCAAATCATTGAGACCTTCTACAACAGGACATGCAGAACCAGGGGGTAAATCTAAAATAACATATTCAGTCTGTTGATTGAAAGCGATTTTTTTTAATTCATGTATAATGGGAGTAGCAATAGCCTCTCCTACATTCAATGTCCCTTCAAAGAATGTAATTTGTTTTTTATAAATAGAAGATTCGTCTATTGAAGGTGTTTTTGATTTTCTTACGATTCCTAGCTTGTGAAAACGTTCTGTTATTGCATTTAAGGGACATGAAAGAGTACATAAACCGCATCCATGACATAATTCTGGAAAAATCATAACTTGGTTTGGAAGAACGGCAAGTGCATTGAATTCACATAATTCCGCACATAATCCACAGTGTGAACATATCTCTTCGTCTACATCAGGCCTCATTAACCCTACTTCCTGAAACGGTTCCATGGTACGTTTAAGGAAGTGATTGTCATTAGGTTCTTCTACATCTAAGTCAAATAATACAACCTCTTGTTCTTTGGATAGATAAAGTGACAGATTTACTGCTACAGTTGTTTTACCAGTTCCCCCTTTTCCAGATGCTACTCCTATTATCGTTTGTGATTCCACCTAATGATGTTCATGATGTTGGTCATGATCTTCGTTTCGATACTTATGTTGTTGACAGGCGTCTTTATTGGTTGCCATTTTGAGTTTATCTTGTTTGAATTGTTCAATAGCTTCTTTAATAATGCCTTGAGCACCTATGTATATTTCTACTCCATACTGCTCAAACAATTGAATGGCTCTTCTCCCAATTCCTCCGCAGATCATCACATCAACATTATATTCCCGAAGAAGTTCAGCAGGTAATTTCGTACCTCCTCGATGAGATGAGGTATTTTCGATTACTTCTACTTTGTTTGAAGCATCATCGTAAATAGTATAATTCTCGACTCGACCAAAATGGTAACCAACTTGATCTTCAAGTCCACCTGTTGATTCGGATGGTATACATAATCTCATTTTCATTCAACCTCTGTAATTACCACGGCCACGGCCGCCACCACGACCCATACCACGGCCTTGTCCACGACCCATTCCTCGGCCTCTTCCTGGTCCCACTCCATGTGCACCAGACATTTCTTTTAATTCTCCAGCTAAGAACGCGTCAATATTTTCTTGAATCGAACCCATAATGCCTGAAAAAACTTTAATATTCGCACCCTGTAAAACATTCCATGCGTTTGGACCCATTTGAGGGGCAATAACAGCTTCTACTCCATTATCAAGCATAGATTGTGCTGCTTGAATTCCTGCACCGCCTGCCGCGTTTTGGGCAGTATTAGAATAAGCAGTGGCAATATTCTTTGCAGATGAATCATATACTATGAAGAAAGAACAGCGTCCAAAATTTGAAGCAAATGGATCAGATAAGCTATTTCCGTTTGAAGATAATCCAATTTTCATATATTTAACCTCATTCTATTTTTAATGTTTATTCGTTTACTGAAATTGTGTACTATCTTACCTTTGAGTGTGAATGTGAAATTTATTGGATCCACATTTCTCACATACTGAAGTTTTTGCCTTGTTTTCAGGAAAACTCCAAATGTTACCACATTCATCACAATGAAACACTTCTGTAGTATTTTCGATTCGGATGGCTAGTCCGTTTACTAAGGCATTCGCAATCTTTCGGTGGACATCATCAAGGTGTCTAGAAATAGTAGACTGAGACACTTCCATTAATTTTCCCGCTTCTCCTTGAGATAGCCCCTCTAGTGAAGTTAAACGAAGTGTTTCTAGCTCCTCGAGGGTAATGATAACTTCCTCTGTTATTTCACTCAACGGAATCCCGCGTGGTTTAAAATAGGTGTGCGTTGGATCACATCGTATCGTTCTAGGATTTCTACCTCTGGGAATCTTTAATGTCTCCTTGTTTTACAAGATTGAATTTATAGGATCCTTATTTGAAGCTATATTAGTTAAATACTGTAAGTTTCTAGTTATCTAAGTGCTTTTTAGTTAAGGAATTTGATAATATCAATTCATGTAACATTATGAATATATATTCATAAACTTTTTGCATAGGTATGCAAAACACTTATGAATACCTATGCAAAATAGAAATTTGATTCAGGAGGCTAATTATTCACGAATTATGTTTATGGGCCTGTACCCTCCAGAAGATTAGGGCAATCTTTAGGTGTATCACCTATTCCAGCTAAAACGTGTAATTATAATTGCATATATTGCCAGCTAGGAAAAACATCTAACTTTACAAATGAAAGGCAACGGTTTTTTAGACCTAGGGATATTCTCGAAGAGATTAATGTTGCCATTCAAGATGAAAGGAAATCAGATTATATTACAATTGTCGGTGAAGGCGAACCAACTCTTTGTAATGACTTAGGTTATCTAATTGAAGAAATAAAAAGTATGACAAATCTTCCCATTGCACTAATCACAAATGGAAGCTTATTATTTTCTAAATCTGTCAGAGATGAAATCAAGAAAGTAGATGTCATTATTCCTACATTTGATGCAGGGAATTCCAAACTCTTCAAGTTTATCAATCGACCTCATAAAGGGATTAAATTTTCAAATATTATAACTGGTTTAAAGACGCTAAGAGAGGAATTCAATAATGAAATATGGATTGAAGTAATGCTTCTTAATGATATCAATGACTCTGTTGAAATTTTGGAAGAAATACATTCATTTTTAAGTAAATTTCAACCTGACAGGGTGCATATTAACATACCTTCCAGGCCCCCCGCAGAAAAATGGGTGAAAATTCCAAAAAGTGAATCCTTAGCAATAAGTCAACTTCTATTACAATCAGCCCAAATTTTACCTCTGAATGAGGTAGGAAAGTTTGATTCGAGCTTGTTTAAGACACCAGAAGAAGCAATTATCTCTATTACAAACAGACATCCTCTTCAATACACTCAAGCTTTAGAAATTATTCAACAATACCATGTTAATGATCCTGAAAGCTATTTTGAAAAATTAATTAAGCATTCTATTGGTACAGTCATGTATCGAAAAACCAAATTTATCTATCAAAATGAAAATCAGGAGCTCAAAAATACTAAATTACGAAGTAAGTGATTAGAAAAGTGGCCACCGTTAAAAACCAAACTAAGCTGGCTAATGAAAACGAGAAATTGGATAAAAAACCGAGCTATATCCCTGTGTTGAGCACACGAGAAAAAATCCTAGAGTTTCTGCTAGTTAATCGCTCAATATCTGATAAAGGCTGGACTGTAAAAGAAATTGCTTGCAGTTTCAACCTTAGTACGACTACAATTCGGCAGAATTTAGTTTTACTTGAAAAAGAGAATCTAGTGATAAAATTAAGGATAAAAAATCCACTTGGTCATCCAACGATGGCATATACCATACATGAAAATGCTTTTGATTTATTTCCAAAGAAATACTTGGATTTTTCTCTCTATTTGATTTCAGTGTTTAAAACTCATTATGGGATTGTGGAATTAATTAACCTCTTACGTGCTGTTGGAATAACATTAGCGAAAAAAATGGTAATGACCAATTCAAGGATTGACCATAATAAGGAACAAGAAACTTTTAAACAGAGACTAGAAGATAGATTATCCCTACTTACCGAGTTTGGATACTATCTTGAATTGACTGTGGATGACTCATCCTATATTTTGAAGAATTATAACTGTATCCTGAATAAAATCGTACAAATTGAACCTCTTGTCTGTGTGGCGTGTGAAACGCTTATAAGCGAGATAATTGGTAAGAAAATAACAAAAATTTCTGGAAATTCAAGGAGTAACTCTCCCTGTATCTTTAGAATCGAAAATTAATAGAATAAACATGGGTATGATCAGATTTTAAATAAACTGATAGTAATCCTGAATTTGCATTTGAGTGTGCTAGAATGAGAATAGGAATAATTATTTGTGATCGATATCGACTTTGTGAAGGGGGAAAGTGTTTTCGTTCAGTTAAAAACCGAGAGGGTGCGTTTAAACAATATTCTAAGGAAGAACCGTTAGAAGTGGTTGCTTATACGACTTGTGGTGGTTGTCCTGGAGGAAATATTGAGGATGCAGCACTAAGAATCAAGAAAAATGGTGCTCAAGTTATTCACTTTGCTACTGGCGTATTAGCAGGTTATCCACCATGTATTTATCTAGAAAAATTCCAAAAGTACGTAGAAGAAAGAACTGGATTACCTGTGGTGATAGGTACTCATCCTATGCCAAATAATTATATTAAAATGCATGATAAGGTAGATGATTGGTCACCTATTCATAGAGGATTGTTAGAATTATTCAATCTGTTAGAACCAAGTAAATCTATCAAGTATGACTCATCTTTGCCAGATTATAAAGAGAAACTCAAGGAAGAAATAAGTAAACAACATTTATAAGAACTTAAGTAAGAAGAAGAACGTTTTGAACTGTATAGAGTGTATTAATGCAGAGGAAAAACCTAAACAATTTTTGACAAGGTTAAAGCTTTATGGATGAACCTTTCAATAGTTACTGTCCATTTCGTGTTCAAACCCCTGATCATCAAGCAGGGTGTACTCTCATACTTGGTTTAAATGCAAGATGTTACACTCAAGAAGAACGTCCATTAATGAGAAAGTACAATTATTTTTTCTGTCCAATATTAAATATCCGTCTTTCTATTGAACTCTACAATCAGCTTGAACTCTTTCTTGAACCTATCTTAAGAATTCAAGACGAATTTGAAATTGCTATAAACATTTGGCCAACACTTAAGGGACTTGCAAGCACCTTAAATGCTGAATCACGTGTTGGAGTTAATTTAGTAAAATCAGCAAAAATCATCCAAAATGCATTGGATGAAATCGTTCTAGAACAGAATTAACCAGAGAAACTCTACATTTCAAGGATTGTAACGACATCTTCTTATAAAAAACATTATTTCTTTCTCCAAGATGAACTAAATGGGGTAGCCTTGGATCAGAATCAATAGTACGTTTTTTGAATTGAGACAACATACAATAGAACCTTACTCAATAGTTTTTAATACTATCCGTAAGGTTTCTATGTATTTTTTGAATACAATGATTCCCTCCCCAGTGATCTCAACAATTGTCAGTGGTCTCCATGAAATAACCTTACGTATTGTAATATAACTCATTTTTTTTAGCTTTCTAAGATGGTGATCAAGATTTCCGGGAGTTAATTCAAGTAACCGTTGTAGTTCAGTGAAACCAACGCTTTTATGTAGGTAAAGCAGGAACATAATACTGAAACGTGGTTGTCTACCGATATCATCATTTTTACGAAGTAGAGTATGGTAAGAAGCAAGACTTCTTTCCTCCATATCTCTTTCATGATCCATTAGACAGACCCATCGAGGATTTTTCCGGCAATGTACATTGAATATAAACCCCCTGACAAAAAACTATATGCAAAAACGATCGCTGTAACTATATTGGCAAGAATTTCAAGGTCTAAAAAGAGCATCAACACTAGCGGAATGGCT
>JAEOTM010000056.1 GCA_016839815.1 Candidatus Hodarchaeota archaeon | reverse complement strand
CAAGGGCAACTTTGCACGAAGTGCTTCATGTCTATATGTTTGATATCCCAGGTGATATAGACAATAATCTGACTGAATATCTAGAGTATAATCACAATAATACCGTTTTTCCTTCACCTTTCACATCGAATGGAGTTAAGTGGATTGAAAAAGAAGATTATTCTTATTCAGTCTTGATTTTCCTCTTTTCCCTCTTGGAGTGCTTCTTCTCATCCTAATTTTGCTTCGTCAAGGAAGAGATAAGTTCACCTGATTGTGAATATAAAAACTTGGTTCTCCTTCCCTTTACTGTCAGGAATCGATTTTAATCATGTCTTTAATCTGATTCTTTTGATTCCAAAAAGAAAAAAAATCAAATCACATGAGTGGAAGAATAAACGTAATTTGAAAAGATCCTCTGAGGAAAATGATTGTATAGTATCCCTTCTAAGTTCTGACTGCCTGTAAAGAAAGACGGAGAAGGGGTTAAGTTTTTTTCCTTTGTGTAAGTATTACTAAAGAGAAAAGAACGAGTATTGGTGGTAAAAATGAGATCCGTGTATTTAACTCCTCAAGAGCTCCCAAATTAACTTTGACACGTTCAATATACCATTTTGAAGCAAACTCCTGTTCAAAGAAAGGGGCAATAGTATTATTCCACCTGTACCAACTTGTGTCGTTCTGAAAGTCCCATTCAACCGATAAAACTCCATAATATGGGTCAAAATTCGATGTGTCGAATTGATAAGGAAATGATTGTTCAGTAACCCGTGTTTGTTTGAATCCATCAAAGTGATGCCAAACATTTTCATAGTGAAATGTAAAATTCTCCCAATGTAAAGTAGAGAGATAGGGTGCAGTCATTTTTTGAACGTCTGAATGAAAAAATGTACGAAATTCGGTGTTAATTCCCAGGATTTTATTCAAAGAATCATTAAGAATCCAAGGACATGCGTTTACTCCGTTTAAAGAGGAGCCTGAGAATCTAAAAGAAATACTATCAGAATAAAATATACTGAAAGGTTCTGGTTGGGCATTAACAGAAATAATTGGTCTAGAGAAGGAAAATAATAAGACAAGAAGTATTAAACTCTCAAATCCTAAATATCTCGAGTTCTTTTCCATAAATTGTTTCATGCAGTTTCAATTCCATTTATAGATTCTATAAATAGGAGGACTATTAACGAAATAATTCAGAAAATCGGAATCTATTAAGAATAATGGTGTCCATATAAACACCTTCAAAGGATGTGTTGTAATAAAATATTCTTAAAGGAGTGATAGAAAATGTCGTCACGAATAACAGAATCAGATAATACAAAGGTTCCTTCATTGCCAGGAATAATTTCAGCTCTTAAAGCAATTAGCCAGATAAAACCTGATATCGCATCTTATGTTGAATCCTTAATCTCAGAATTAAAAGAACTCACCCAAGATTATTATGCCAGTTTTATTATCTTATCTACGACACCTCTCAGCTTTCATCAGAGACTGGTATTAATGCATCTTATTACGATTTATCCAAGGGGGTGTTCAGGGATTGATCTTGCACGAGCATTAGATATCTCTGTTCAGTCGAAATCAATATATCGTGACTTATCCATGTTACAAAAGGAAAATCTCGTGTATTTAGATGAAATACATTCTCGTTTAAGGTTGGCTTATGCTAATAAAGACAATCGTATGATTAACCAGTTAATAGAGTTATATCAAGTCCATGGAGAAGAAAAACTGAAAAACTCAATAATAAATGGAGTATAATGCAAATGTACTTACTAAACAAAAGAAGAATTGTGAAATATCAATTTTACTTGATCTTGATAATATTTTTGTCATGTTTTTTTTTCCTCATTGTTACTAACTTATCACTTAATTGGATAGATGGTAATCCTAATTTAAGATCCACAGAACCTCCTGAAGAGTCTTCAAATGATCCCTCTAGATTAATCATCGGAATTTTTGTTATTTTAGGTATTCTTATTAGTGTTGTAGCGATTGTTGGAGATTATGTGCTATTTTGGACCCCCTCATTAGTTAATACCTCATCTCTTACCAATGAAGGAAAGATGTTTTGGTCTAAACGAGTTATTATCCCCGAAAGAAAATTCCAGCTAAGAATTAATAACATAAAAATTGTAATCCAAAGGAAACTTTCTTCCCTAGATGGTTTGTTAATGAGGGAATTCATCTACACGGTTTATCTTCCCAGAGATACACCAGAAAGCCAAATAATACTGAACTTCTTTAACCAAAATCAGCGACAAAAAACAGCTACTCAGTTAATACTCTCTAAGAACGTAAAATGGGAATATATACCTCTTCAGAACCGTCAAATTGAATTACTACATCGTGCTATAAGAAAATGAAAATTTTTACAGTCCCCTGCAGAATCACATTTCTTTAGCTCATTCACTCAACTGTCCATCTTCTACACATCAGATAACTAATGGGATTCCTCAATTCCTATGGGGTGACTCAAAGAAATAAAATAGACCGTCCAATCTAGGATAAAAAATAAAATTCTATTAGATTGAATATGCAATCTAATAGAGTAGGAAGGAAATTAGAGAGGGGAGAGAGATAAAAAAATATCATCAATAGCACTGGTATCGCCACTAGTTCCCAGTCGTTCAATTTTTATATATTTAATGACTTTAGCTGACGGAAGACTACCTTTAAATAAAAATAAAAAACCTGTGTTTACCAGGAGGGGAAGGAGGATATTTAATCAAATTTTACAATGAGTTATCTCTGTCTTCATACTTGGTAGATCCAAAAAATCGCATATGTCCTCTTTTGATACAAAAAGTATTAACTGGGATAGAATAGAAGATCAATAATCTTTTCAAATATATTAAAACTTGTATGTACCCAAGTCCCAACGCCATTCTTGAAATTCTGTTAGAAGGTCTTTAGAATACGGAGATACGATCTTCGGGGCACGTCTAGAGAGATATGTCAATTGATCTAGAAAATCGTTTACTTCATCAGGAGTCGTATTAGAAAAATTATACCTGATGGTTCGATTACCCACTACCGCTTTAATTGAAAAACTACCTCTCCTTCCAAGTAACCAGCTATTTCGTTGATATCTAAACATTTCGAATTTTATGTGTATTTTTGTGACTTTGCTCCAATGTACGGTATTATTGGACAATATCTTTGTGAGAATAAGTGAGTCATTTGTCATTTCGATTTTTTCTCTTACAGCTCTAAGAGACTTGAAAACGATTATAATCTGGAAAATTATCATAATTCCAAAAAAGATGACCTTCATATCAAAGTCTGTCACTGGGGACTCAGGGTGGATTAAAAAGACTTGGAAATAGAAAATTATTAATAAAAAGAAAACTCCAATCAGAGCCCATGCTTTACTACGTCGGAATATGTAGTTTTCTGGTATATAGGTTTCTCGTGAATACACTCTTTCCCATCTTGGTCAATCTGATAATAAACGTGTGAAGACTACTCTTCTTTCATCCTCAAATAAAAGCGACCTTTAAGTATTTGTACTAAAGGAAGTAATAATTTGATTCTTTGAAAAATATTTCATGAAATTACATAAATTACACAAAAATTGTCCGGAAGCACATAACAATAGATAAAAATTCCTGTAAAAAGTGGTAATGTGAGTGTAATACTCCCCATAAACTGTCTAGTCACTAGTACTATTTCATTCTACTACTCCTGACTAGCAGTTTGTTGCATGTTTCAAGATATGAGGTTATTTCCTATGCAACTCGGTGGACAACCCGTTATAATCCTTAAAGAAGGTACTGAGCGTTCACGCGGCCGTGATGCTCAGCGTAATAATATTCAGGCCGCCATAGCCGTTGCCGATGCCGTTCGTAGTGCATTAGGTCCTCGGGGTATGGATAAGTTACTCGTTGATTCGTTAGGTGACGTTGTTATTACTAATGACGGTGCTACGATTCTCGACGAGATTGATGTTCAACATCCTGCAGCCAAGATGTTGGTTCAAGTCGCTAAAGTCCAGGATCAAGAGGTTGGTGATGGTACCACCACGTCTGTAATTGTTGCTGGTGAATTACTGAAACGAGCTGAAAAATTGCTTGATCAAAAAATTCATCCTACAGTTATCATTGGTGGTTTCAAACTTGCCTCTGATAAAGCAGCTGACATTTTGAAAGGCATTGCCAACAAAGTAGCAGCTGACGATATTGAAAGTCTTACTGCGATTGCTAGAACCTCTCTGAACTCTAAATCCGTCGGTGGTGCTAAAGATCTTCTCTCTGACATGGCTGTCTCTGCAACGAAATCCGTTATGGAGAACAAAAAGGTCGATATAGACATGATTTCTATCATCCAGAAACAAGGGATGAGTTTAACTGATTCTGAACTCATTCAAGGTATTGTTATTGATAAAGAAGTTGTCAATAATCGTATGCCTTCCTCTGTTGAGAACCCTCAAATTGCATTGATTGATGTCGCTTTGGAAATCAAAAAGACTGAATTTGATGCTAAAATCCGTATTACTGAAGCTTCTATGATGGATGCTTTCTTGGATCAGGAACAGTCTATGATTCAAGACATGGTTGATAAAATCCTAGATTCTGGTGCGACTACTGTTCTTTGTCAGAAAGGTATTGATGATCTTGCCCAACACTTCCTTGCCAAACAGGGCGTTTTAGCTGTTCGTCGTGTCAAGAAATCCGATATGGAGAAACTTGCTCGCGCTACTGGTGCCAAAGTTGTAACTACTCTTAAAGACCTTTCTTCTGCTGATTTAGGTTCCGCTGGTCTTATTGAAGAAGTTCAGATTGGTGATGAAAAACTCATTTACGTAAGAGATTGTCCTAATCCCAAATCTGTTTCCATTGTTCTTCGTGGTGGTACCAAATATGTCACGGATGAAGCTGAACGTGCTTTACACGATGCGTTATGTGTTGTTCGCGATGTCCTCGAAGATGGATGGGCTGTTGCAGGTGCAGGTAGCCCTGAAATTGAGCTCCACAAAGGTCTCAAGGAATTCGCTGGTACTGTTAAAGGCCGTGAACAGATGGCTGTTGATGCATTTGCGGATGCAGTTGAGATCATCCCACGAACCCTTGCTGAAAATGCTGGTCTTGACTCAATTGATGTTCTTGTTGAGTTACGAGCTGCTCATGAAAAAGGCAATACCAATATTGGTGTTAATGTTATCACTGGCAAGAATGTTGATGCTTTTAAAGCTGGTATAATTGAACCTCTTCGTGTTAAACGCCAAGCACTTCGATCTGCTCGTGAAGCAGCCGAGTTAATTCTTCGAATTGATGATGTCATCCAGAGTAAGAGTATGGGCGGCGCTGGCGGTCCCCCAGGCGGTATGCCTCCCGGTATGGGTGGTATGGGCGGCATGGGTGGTATGGGCGGTATGCCCCCAATGATGTAGGAGGAATAAAAATGAGTTTTCAAGGTACACCCGTATTTATTTTAAAAGACGATACCCAACGCACAACTGGAAAAGATGCTGTTAGTAGCAATATTGCTGCAGCTCGTGTTATTTCTGAAGCAATTCGTTCTGCCCTTGGACCCAAAGGTATGGACAAAATGCTTTTAGATAACTTTGGTGATGTTGTAATCACTAATGATGGTGCTACAATTCTCAAAGAGATTGATATTGCCCATCCAATTGGTAAGATGATGGTTGAGCTTTCCAAGATCCAAGATCAAGAAGTTGGTGATGGTACCACCAGTGTGGTTATTCTTGCTGGTGAATTACTTTCCCAAGCTGCAGAGCTGATTTCTGGGGATAAAATTCATCCTACTATTCTTGTCGAAGGATTTCGCTTAGCTACTGAAAAAGCAGTCGAATTTCTTGATGAAATTGCCACAGAAGTGTCCGAGGATGACGAAGATCTCCTAAAGGAGATTGTTAATACCTCCATGGGTTCAAAAATTGTTGCTCGGTCAAGTGATCTACTCTCTACCATAGTCATCGATGCTGTCAAAAGCATTGATCCTGGAACAGGTCGTATTGATATTGACGATATCAAGGTTGAGAAGAAAGAAGGTGAAGATATTGAGTCCACTATCCTTGTCAAGGGTATTGTTCTTGATAAAGAAGTCGTTCATGCTGGTATGCCAAAGAATCTTGAAAACCCCAAGATTGCTTTGATTACTGAAGCCTTTGAAGTTTCAAAAACCGAATTTGACTCGGAACTCAGCATTACCGACCCTAGCAAGATTCAGGAATTCTTGGATCGTGAAGCCTCTATGCTTCAAAAAATGGTAGATAAAGTAGTTGCTGCTGGAGCTAACGTTGTGATTGCCCAGAAGGGAATTGATGATGTAGCTCAACACCTCTTAGCAAAGAAGGATATTATGGCAATTCGTCGGGTCAAAAAATCAGATATTGAAAAACTTAGCAAAGCTACTGGAGCTTCTATTGCCAACAACTTGAGTGATTTATCAGCTGACGATTTAGGTACGGCTGGTAAAGTTTACGAAACTAAAATCGGTGACGATGATATGGTTTTTGTTGAGGATTGTCCTGAAGCCAAATCTGTTACCATCTTAGTTCGTGGAGGAACTGAACTAGTCGTTGATGAAGCTGAGCGCTCAATTCATGATGCCATCTGTGTAGTCAGAAATGTTCTTGAAGATAAGAAAGTCGTAGCTGGTGGTGGTGCTCCAGAAGCATATGTCAGCCGTAAACTTCACAAATTCGCTGAATCTCTTGTAGGACGCGAGCAACTTGCCGTTCAAGCATTTGCTAATGCATTGGAAGTTATTCCCCGAACTCTTGCTGAAAACGCTGGACTCGACCCCATTGATATCATTGTTGCTCTTCGAAATGAACATGAAACTGGAAATTTCAAAGCTGGTGTAGATGTCTTTGAAGGCAAAGTGAAAAACATGGATGGAGTTACTGAACCCCTACGGGTCAAAACTCACGCTATCTCAGCTGCTAGCGAAAATGCTCAAATGATTTTGAGAATTGATGATATTATTTCCGCAAAAGCAGGTGAAGGTGGTCCTCCTGGTGGCCCTGGTGGTCCTGGAGGCATGGGCGGAGACGACTTCGATTAAGAAGTGTCTACGTCTTTTTCCTTTCTTTTTCTTGAAATTTCTCTTTTTTCTTCTTTTTTTTTTATTTTGACAGTCTAATAATCATCGTTTTTCGTTATTACCTGTAGGATAAATAAGAAGAACTCACTTATATCTCATGTAAATTCGTCAGTTCTTGTTTGGTATTGGATTTTCCAATCCGTTGTTAATTTTTAATGGTATGTCGGGCTGGTTACTTCGTGTCAGAGGCTAATGTGGATTATAAAATTGAAATCGGACCTCAAATGTTGACTAGGTTTGAATATGCGCGTATTTTGGGTGCAAGAGCTCTACAAATTTCGATGGGAGCCCCTGTATTAGCCGAAGCTGAAGAAACAAAATTGGAACGGACTTCAGAAGAGGTTCAAGAGCAAGGTGACCCATTATTAATTGCTGAACAAGAAATTAAAAAGCGTCTCTTACCGATTTTAATCCGAAGAACACTCCCTGATGGAAGATACCAAGATATTCCTCTGTCTCATCTTCTAAAACAATCTGGGCGTAAACACGGTACGATACTCACCAATTAGTAAAAAATTCTTGATTTTTACTCAATTTAAACCCAATATTTATATCTTGGAGAGAATCTTTGGTACTAGGCTTCTGCATTGTTACTCCGAATGTAAGCTTTTAATATTCAATTTATTTCCTAGTTATCTGGAGGTTTAATCCATCCCAGACCCAAAGTCTACTAAAGAGCTTCATGCTAAATTTGCTGAAAAATTAAAGAAGATTTCTGACTCTGCCGATGAAGAAGTAAAATCTTCACTCACTAAAGGAATAAAAAAAACATCCAAAATTGGGTATTTTCCCCAAGATTTTACTACATATTTATTAGGCCTGAAATTATCTTCTGACTTGCCTGTTTCTATTTTACCAGATTCTCTATTTGTAAGGCCGAATTTCAAGGGAAAAGGTCAATTTTATCAAAGATTGGCTTCAGAACTCATTTCATTTGGATTAGCGTATCAGAGAGTTAATTTGAAACCTGTTCCTCTTCACAAAGTTACATCCTTATTGCATAAACATCGGCCTTGGTGGCAATGTGATATTCAGGACGTAGAAACAGCTCTTGAGGAGCTTAGAAAGAAGGATATCATACAAATGAATACAGAAGGGTACGTCTTCGAACCATTCTCCATCTCAAGCGAGATAAGAAGCTTTCTTTCCGCAATTTCCGATGGAATTAGTGATTATGGGGAAATTTCTTTATCTCTAATTCAGCAATTAGTGCCATGGACACAATCACGCATTCTCTCACTCTTGGAAATATTGACCTCAAATCGTATTTGTATTTATGATCAGAAAGAACAACTTGTCTATTTTCCTGGATTCAAAAGTAAATAGTTAGGAGTAACCAATTTAATGCTTTTTCCTCCCCCTGAAGCATCAAAGTTTTATGATAATCGAATTTTAATCTCATGGGAAATTTCACAACCAAAGAATTGTGAATCCCTCCGTGAACTTAAATTTACGATTTCAGGGAATCCAGAGTTAGTTTTTGAACCCGATCAAAACCCTGTTATTGAATTACCCACTTTAGAAGGTAATACGGTTATCTTGAACTGGGTTATCAAGCAACCTGAAATACTAACCAAAGTTCATTTATCGATGACGTCTTCCACATTAAAAGAATCCCAAAAAATCACTGTAACTCCGTGAAGAGTTAGATGTTCTGGATTCCGAAGAATGAGCAGTTGAAAGCTTTAAAAATTTCTAGAGTAAACGTTACCAGAAGCGTAATT
>JAEOTM010000034.1 GCA_016839815.1 Candidatus Hodarchaeota archaeon | reverse complement strand
TCATTTTTGGTGTCACAAAAGGTATCCATACGGTACGACACATCATTTTTTTACAAAAAAGCTACAAAAAATGGTAGAAAAAGTGCATTTTTTTGGTTCTTATCATTTTAAAATTTGATTGTCATATTTCCCGTGGTGACTCTATATAAACAGAGGAATAGATTAAAAATCCTAGATAATTCTAACCTTTCCGAACAAAGCAGTTCTCAAGAGAAGGAGTTGATTATATTGGGAGAGCAATTAAATAGTGCATTTAAGACTGTGATTCAAATAACTATCCCTAAAATTATGGAACAAATTCAAAATTCAATAAAAGACAACACTCCTTTTGTAGAAACATGGGGATTCTGGAGAGAGTACTATTTGAAACAATTTGCTGCTTTAGAACAATTGTTTGAATCATCAATAGTGAGAAGTTATGATAAATGGGCTTTTCTTATACCTATCATGGTCACTCATCATAACTTGGATCGTCTTTATGAGGTACTATATCTAGAGCTTGAAAGAAAAACTATTAATGAGACAATCATACCAGAAAGAGTTGAAGACTTGGTTGAGTCGTTAAATATGCTTATTGGACAAATGAGACAAGCTCTACCTAAAATGAAATAAATACCGAAGGTGAAGTTCATATGGAACCTGAAAAAAAAGTAGAAAAAATAAAACCTATCATTGGACAACAAATTGGTTGGGGATTGGTAGGGTCGAAATATAATATCAAACCTTATTTCCTCCCCGAAGGAGCGACCTATGTTCATAAAGTCCGAGTAAGAGAAAAAATAGATGTTTTCGGTGTTGGAACAGATGTTATACAAATGCAAGGAATTTTTGTGGTTCAAGTTGGTCACCCGATCAAAGCAAACAAAGAAGAGAAACTTGGATGGACGAATGCATTAATAAATGTGGAATTTCGTTCACTTGAGCTCTATGGAGAGAGCTCATTGTTTGGTACTGTACGGGTACGACTCAATGACAAACACCCCTCAATTGGACGGGTTGGCCCTGGAACTAAGGGAAGTAGAGCTGGTGCGTGCAGGATTGATGTATTTCCTGTGGTTGAACTGCCTGATCTTGGCATGACACTAAATACCCAAGATACCCCTATGCGACTTGCATCAAAGGTGATTCAAATTCCTCCTGTTGGAGACGTAGCAAGAAGTGAGGCTTCCCGTATGCTTTCTGATGAACATGATCAATCTGTGGGTGAACTTATTAGTGCAGATATTGAAGTGGGTGAATTAATACATGCACATCCGTTAGGAACGATGAGCGAAGATCCAAGGTTTGACCGTGAGTTCAATGTCAAGACATTCGGCATATGAATTGATCAAAAACACTAATTTACGCGAGATTGGAGAAACAGGTTTTCAAGAGGTAAAGATCTCTCTCGGTAAACTTGGTCTCTCAGAGACCAAGCCTGACCGTGAATTGCTCATTAGAACCCTTCGTTTAACCAATAATGATATTAGTAGAAGCTTGTTCTGTCTTTTTTCACCGAGACGCTTCAAAGGTATCTGTTTTCTTATGAAAGAATATCGTGGAAAATTAGCTCCCCTTGAAATACATTTGCTTTTCCCGTATGGATTAAACCTTATCCGAAAAATTGATTCTAATAGACGATGTCAGTATTTGATTGGAATGGATTTTAGTTATGATGATTTAAAGACTTGGGTTTATGAAGAAGGACATATTTTTGAAATAGTAGATGAGGACGATCAGGAAGGAAATCAATGTGTTGTTATTCAAAGTCTACTTAAATCAAATGAACAATTGGATTTTTTTCCTTGGGTTAAGAAACACTTCTGGATTGATAAACAACTGACCCTTTTACGGAAAATAGAATCATTTGAACGGGACTCTGAAGAACCATACCGAACTTTAACTCTTTCAGGTTACCATGAGGTTGATCGAGTATTACTCCCCAAGAAAATGCATATGAAAAATTATAAGAAAAAACATGAGACTATTATAAGTCTGAATCAAGCGTGGCACAACAGGAAAATTCAGGAAGAACTTTTTCTGCGTTCAAATTTAAAAAAATGTAAAGATTATCTAGCTCAATTCTAACCACCCTTTCTCGATAAGATTGATTCCAGAAATTTTCATGTAATGATGGTTTTATCCTCCACCACCAATATCCTTTTTTTCCCTTTCATCAATGCTACTCCATTTTCAATTATTGTAGTCCCATATCTGTATGAAATAAACTCACTCATTAATTAAAACAGACACAAAAAAGTAAGCAGTTGATATTTTATGAGAGAGAAAACTGAAAAAAGAAAAATAGAAATGATCCCAATTAGTAAAAGGATTGATAATCTATGGGATCATCAAATAGAGGCGATCAAAGAAGTACAGCGATATATTAAGGCTTATTGGAACAATAGAGTAGGTATAAAAGATAAATCTGCACTTGTTAATATGCCAACTGGAAGTGGGAAGTCAGGTATTATTGCTGTTTTAGCTAGGTGTATTCCATATATTGGTCTGACTGTAGTTCTCACTCCAAGAATATCACTCCGAAATCAACTTTACAGAGATATTCAATGGCGTTTCTTTACTCATATCAAACATTCGTCTGATAATTTACCTAAAACTATTCAAAAAGTTGAGAAAAGCTCAAAATTAGTACTAGCTGATTCACCAGATAATTTAGTAGTTGTAATGACAATACAAATGCTTAAGAGTTTATTTAAAGGGAGAAAAGAAATTTTCAAGCTTCTCTCAGAACAAACCTCATTACTTATTGTTGATGAAGGACATTACGAACCTGCTTTCGAATGGAGTAAAATCATCAGAAAAATAAAAGCTCCAAAAGTCATTTTCACAGCAACACCATATCGTAACGATCTTAAGGTCTTTGATGTACACTCAGATTACATTTACATCTTAACATTCCAGGAAGCTCTTAATGGAGATTACTTACGTAAAGTACGAGTCATAGAACGACCATCTAAGATGAGGATGTCACCCAAAGATTTCGTCAATGATACTATTGATTTCTATAACTCAACATTTTCACATTCCGATAAGGATCCTCCACGGGTTATAATCCGTTGTGATGACAGTGCGTCTATTAGACATCTTGCAATGGCCTTCAGAAGACGTAGAAAATCTGTTATTGGGATTCATGATACTTTTAAAGAGACTGATGGATGGGAACATAAGAGAGTTCCAGATCCTAAGGAAGAGGAAGCTATTTTCTGGATTCATCAGTTTAAGCTTCTTGAAGGTATTGATGATTCACGCTTTCAAGTTTTGGCCATTTATGAAAAAATTCGTACTGGTCGCTCACTTGTTCAACAAGTTGGTAGAATAATTCGAAACCCAAGGAGACTTAAAGGAGAAAAAGCATATTTCTTAGAACATTGGGATGGGCATCATACAGAATTATGGGATCAATATTTGAGGTTTGATATAATATTAAAGAAAATAGGTTTTAATGCTTTTTTCCTATCAACAGGCCGAGGATTTCTTAATAAACTAATTGAAAATCAACCTAAAATATCCTATGTGGAAGGAAGATTTCGATCAGAATTTGAATTCAAAAATATCAAACCAGAAGAAGATATTCAACTTCCACTTAAAGTAAATCTGTTTGAAAAACCTAATAATTTTGACATTGATAAGTTTGTAAATAATATCAAAAACCACTATAAAAGAAATGATCGTATAGTTGAAGACTATGAAGTCCCAAATAAGGTTCATATTATTATTTCTATCAGATGCAGTAGTAATCGCTTCCTTAGAAATCATATCTTCATGGAAGCAGATCTTCATGTTACTATAATTCAGGAGCTTCAAGAATATATTTGTCTTTATGATAGTTCAGGATTGAGTTGGATTACTTTACGAGAATTTGAAATGGCCTTTTCACTGAAAGTAGAGAAAATGAAGAGGCTTTTCAATCCTGGTCGTAACGCTAAACTGACTAGGGTTTCTCTTAAAAATTCAAACTTAGGAACCTCTTCTATTCGATCCCGTACTATTATAGCAAAATCAATTAAGGCAACTGTGCCAGGTTTTGATGATTATGCTCAGATATGTACAATTGCTGAAGGATATACTCCTGGTTCTGTTCGTCGATATGTTGGATTTAGTCGTGGTAGAGTTTCTGATACGATTTCTGGATATGTCCCTTTATCAAAATATCTTATTTGGTTAAAGAAAATTCAGGATGCTGTAGAGAGTGGTAAGACAACACTTTCTGTCCTATCTCGTTATTCATTGGAAACAAAGGTTCCTGCTAAACCCTTTCCTAGAAGTATTTTACTAGACTTAGGGGACATAGAAGAAAGCTACGTTCTAGTAAAAGACGAAGATCAGCTTATTGAGATTGAGGATACTTGCGCGAATGTGGAAAATGGGAAGTTCAAAATAATTGCGAATAATCAAGAAATTGAAGTTGAAATTAAATTCGATAACAATCGATATTATCTTACAAGTTGTGATTTAGATTCTTTGTATATCTGCAAATCTGAAAGTTTTCCTAAAAGTATTGTTAGGTATTTTAATAAAATGCAGTCGTTTCTTGTCCTTCCAGAAGATTTAACAACTATTTATGTCAGTGGACAATTTTACAGTCCTGCAATGAAAATTGGTAGTAAATTTAATGTCACTACTTACGAATTGGGTAATTGTTTTATCACTGATGAGACAATTGGAAATTGCGCATCTGAGAAAGGAAATGCCACATATTACCAAAATCACACAGACAATTGGGATCCCAATTCACTGTTTGGGATAATATCCAGACTTGGCGATACTACAAATGTTTCCTCTGAGTTTGGAGATCCAACATTTATAATTTGCGATGATGCTGGAATAGAAATTGCAGATTTCCTTCTATGTACCATTAAACCACCGAAAGTCGTTTTTATCCATGCAAAAGCTTCCTCTACTAGATATTCCTGTTCTGCTAGTAATTTACATGATGTGTGTGCCCAAACAGTTAAGAACCTGGGGTACCTAGCAATGTTTAATAATAGGAGACCCTCAAAGTTAAATTCTTGGGATGGTCCATGGACAGCCAAGGTAGATGGAGGAACAGGGACAGTGGAAAAAAGAATTCATAAACCAGAATCAATAGAAAATGGACCAAGTATCTGGAGGAAAATAAGGAGAATCATCAATAATCCCATGGTAGACAAGGATGTCTGGTTATTCCTTGGTAATTTTCTATCTAAGAATTACTTCGAGACAGAACTGGCTAAAAATAATCCAAAACCACATGTCATACAAGCTGCTTATCTTCTTCATGCAACAATGACCGATGTAGCATCAGTTGGAGGGAAACTTAGGATCTTTTGTAAAGCTTGAACAATGGATTTGGTTTTTATTCTAAGTACTCAAGCTCCCTGTTCAATAAGGCATCGTATTCACGTAAAATAGTGATATAATGGAAATCTTGCGAAGTTGCGTCAAGCCAATCCAAGTATTTTGTTATCTGTTTCTTTTCATTGTCACATTTTCTCTTATACCCTTCAGGATTATCTTGTATCAAAGATTGGATTCTTTTTAGAACGGAATCAACCTCTTCTATTTTTTCCTGTAGTTCCTCACTGGCTTCATGTTGTCTTATAACTCCATTATAAGAGTATTGATGTTTCTGTTTTAGATCTAGATACTTCTTGATTTTTTCCGCTAAAGTTTTACTCTCCTCTGGAATGTTTAATTCTTGAAGCTGGATTATGTCATTCTTAGCCTTGTGCGTATGCAGGTAAGCAAGACAGGTATCAGCAGCTAATTTTACATTCTGTGGGTCGTCCAGACCATTCCATTGGCCCTTCCTCAATGAATCTCGTAGTAGTTGAATCCGTGTTTCTGAGAGTTTATCAGAAGGATAGCTTTCTTTCTTCCTACTAGCTCGTAAAAAATGCGAGGAAATAATAGAATAGAGTGAGTTCTTTTCAATATTTGTCCTAAGCTCATTAAATCTAGTAATCACACCCTCCTGACTTGATGTTGGTTTTTCCTTCGCTAATCTGACTTGTAAAATGTTTTTCCGATCATTTAAATGTGTTATAATTCCAGGTTGAAGAAGTTCCTGATTTATAGTATCTAGAAGCTTTGTCTCGTCTCTTTGAGTCAAAAAAGGATGTAGAAACTGTTGAATTTGCTTAATTGTAATAATCGTGAGACCATACTTGTTAAGACCTATAATAAAGACGACTCCAGCACAGACAACTCCAACACAAACGACTCCCAGAATCAGGAGAACTAAAGAAGAAACAATAAAGTGAATCGCGTCCTCGGACAAGGGGAATCCAGCGTTCCCTTTAGGAGGAGTCTTTCTATATTCAGCTCGGACTTTGATTACTCTGTCCTCACTTTTTAAATCATAATCCCACCATACGATACTTACCATCATATAGCATTCAAATGTGTCAACCTCTGGAACATTTATTGGGATCTCTTTGTACCAAGAAGAGTTAGATCCAGTTAGGAAAGTTTCCGATCCATCAATTTCATATCCCATTCTTTGTTCAATGATTTCTTCTCCATCCCACGTCCCAACTAGTGTTAAGCCTACTTCCAAACCAAACCCTTTACATTGGCCTTTAACGTCAATTATCCCTTTAATTAGTGATCTACTACTTGCAATTGACCCTGGTTCTGGCTCGAAATATACATGAAATGTACACCCCCAAGCTTCAAATTCTTCACTTAATTTCCAATCATTAGCTATACTACAACTGAGCGGACTGAAAAATGCTGAAAGTAAGATCAAAGAAAAGATTAGAGTCCAGTTCCACATTTCCTTTTTCGTCAAGACATCATTATTAATTACGGGTATTTTTCTGCCTTTTTTTATTCTTAATATTATGAATGTCTTTAATTTCCTCATTTATCAATTCCTCTAGACTACGTAACTGCTTCATCTCGTTTATTTCAATAAATTCCCACTGTTCATTACTTGTAATAATGTCTTTGACCTCCTCCTTTAGTTTTTCACACTCACTTTGATATTGACTTAGATTCTCATTATCAAGATCCTCGAACTTTGCTATATGGTCATTGATAAAGTCCAATTGGACTTGGAGGTCTGCGATCTTCTTTTTAAGGTCAGTCCATTTTGCAACTTCCTTCTCATTATATCGTGGGAAAGAAGTCTTATGATGATAGTAATTCTCTATTTGTTTAGCTAGTTTTAATGCCCTACTTTCAAAATCAACATTATTTAATTGAGGATTTTCTCCCCTACTTGATGCCTTCACCCTAAGATAGTCATGACATACTATTCCAGCCCATTTCCCGACTTCCTTATGCTGTAGCTCCTCATATCCATCTTCCTCCGCCCTCATCCCTTCCTTCAATGAGTCTCTTAAGCTAAATAATTTCTTTAAAGTTGAATGTCTTATTGAGTAATTCTGCCAAACCTCTCTCTTTTTAGTTGCGTGCGTAAAATTTTTTCTTATAAATTCCAAGAGTCCATTTCTCTGTAATTCTTCAGTGACTTCCAGTCGTCTTATCATTTTTCGAACCGATTGGTCAATATATCCCAAGTGTCTGCTCTCTATATCCAATTCTTGTTCAATAAATTGCTTTTCCCTCTTTACAAGATTCAAAATCCCTGGTTTCATCTGATCAAACATAGTCTCATAATTGACAGGTTTAAGGTCGGTTGTTGATACAAAATACTCCTTTAATATATTGGTTAGGATGATTCTTTTTTTCCCTAGTTTCTTGTCTATGTCTCTTTTCCACACTAACAATAGCACTCCAAAGGGTATTCCAACGATCAATATTGGGAGAACATAGAAGATGGGAACAATTAATGTCGTATATTCGTTTGTTAGAAGACCTAGGAATCCTTCTATGATTAGGGCAACAACTGGGAAAGGCCAAAGAATAAACGTGCTTGCTAAGTCTTGTTTAATCATTGAATCTATCTGAAGTTCGTTTTGAATAACATCAACGAATGAAGCTCCTATATAACCTGAAGTCCAAAAACAGAAGACGACCGCCCCTACGGCTGCAATTTTCCAAGTCAATAATTCGAAGAGATATATCTCGATCTCTCCTTTTCCTTCCTTCTCTATGGAGTCAAAAAAGAGTGAGACAGCAAATGTCCATGAGAAAAGGACACATAGGGAAAGTACCATGCCAATTGAATGACCAAGTAAGGCTGATACCAACCCGATGATTGGGATTAAGGCTGATAATAAGGTAAAGACGATGAGTGTTTCAAACAATTGATTTAACCAATACACATAGAAATAATTGAGATAGAAGAAGAAGCAAACAAAACTTGAGATTAAATAGGATATGTATCCAGCAAATAAGAAATATCTAACATATTTCCAAAAATAATCCCTATGTTTGAACCCAATTGACAACGGGCTTTTCTTCCTTAAATGATTTTTAATATTAATTCTCTATCGTCTCTTTTATAATCACAATTTTCGAGTATTTCCATTTGCCTTAATTCGACGAAGTTTTCTTCTTTTTTTGATTTTTAGTACATTACTAAAAATTAACAGACACAAAATGGTTATCATGAAAGGATATCCAAATACAGTCTGTTTGGGGTTATTAATCGTAAAAACTTTCGATTCTGATATGGTGTACAACATACCGTCTGTTACAGCAATTCGTATCTTATAGAAATCACCATTTTTCACAGTTATCGTATCCCATTCATGGTAATTTGATGTTGACTCCTCTACTATCAAAATCCAAGACTGACCATCCCAATAGAAAAGGTTCACTACTACTGGGTCACCATCGGAATCATTGGTTTCCCAACGGTATCGTTATAGAAATGTAACAAACTATACTGTGTTTCTTGATGTATATTCATAATTAAGGGAATATCTGAATCTCTAGAGGAATTAACAATAATGTCAGAATGACTATTCTGCAAAAAGTAACAGACATTTACTGTACTCTTGTTATAACTCGGTGATAGTTGATATTGCCAAGTATGTTTGTATGTTTCATTTCTAGCCACCTGAGTTTCTTCCTTGCC
>JAEOTM010000199.1 GCA_016839815.1 Candidatus Hodarchaeota archaeon | reverse complement strand
ATTGGAATTATTCGTTAGATTGAAAAAATTACTCATAGACTCACTAAAGTGGACTCCAACTTATTTTGATTTCGTTATCGAGATTATTAAGAATATGAGGTATTTCAATAAATCAGGATAGATAGTCCCCTTAAACTGAAACATTTTATGTGGGCTATTATCTAAAAAAGGACAGGTGCTTTTAAGTGAGTAAGAATCTTCAACGCTGTGAGTGGGCTGGTGAAGAGCAATTAATGCGCGATTATCACGACAAAGAATGGGGTGTTCCAGTTCATGATGACCGTGAGCTATTTGAATTGATAATTTTAGAAGGAGCTCAAGCTGGATTAAGCTGGGCAACAATTTTGAAACGGCGAGAAGGCTATCGAATTGCTTTTGCTAATTTTGATGTCAGTAAAGTAGCTCAATTTTCTGACCAGGATTTTAACCGCCTAATATCAGATGAAAGAATCATACGTAATAAGTTAAAGGTAAAGAGTGTGATTAATAATGCACAAAGGTTTATTGAGGTACAGAAAGAATTTTCTTCTTTTAACAACTATATATGGTCATTTATTAACCATAAACCTATTCAGAATGCATTTACATCACTTTCGGAACTTCCTGCTTCCACTCCTTTGTCTGAACAAATAAGTAAGGATCTAAAAAAACGGGGTTTTAGTTTTATTGGTTCTACAATCTGTTATGCCTATATGCAATCAATAGGTATGGTTAATGATCATGTTGTAAGCTGTTTTCGATATAACACGATAAAGCATATGGATTAATCCCTGTTTTTTTAACTTCATAATATCTTTCAGATAATAAATAATGTGCGATAGGAAACCCAATTGAAGGACAATCTTAAAACCTCGCTAGATTCTCTTCTCATGTTCTATAATGTCTCTAGTCTATATGAAAGCACTGGAAAAAGATCCTCGCTCCTATGATCTTGAATTTAAAAAAAGGTTTCCCGAAGCGGATTTTATTTACGATCTTATAAAAACTAAAATTGGTCAACAGGGCCGTGTTCTTGAAATTGGATGTGGAACTGGACAACTAGCTATTGAGATTGCGAAAAAAGGATTGGAAATTTTTGCTCTTGATGTTTCTGAGATGATGTTAGCTTATGCAGAAAACCAAGCATCCGAGGAGGATCTTGAAATTGAATTTGTTCAAGGGAACTTTCTTTCTCCATCAATATTTGAACATTTACAAGAGTCTGGTGCTTTCAATATTATTATCTCAACATTTGCACTGTCTGAATTTTCCCCTCTTCAGCAAGATTTATTTTTGAAACAGATCTCCCTCTTACTTGATGATCAAGGTGTTTGTTTTATTGCTGCTGATACAGCTCCTACCTCTGGCCTCTCTAAATACACCTTTTCACTTTCAAGTTTTATTCGCAGTCAGGTATCAGTATTTAAGGATTTTGAGTCTACTTCTCCCGTCAAGAACTTAGAAAAGAAATTAAGTCAATATTTTGAAAGTAAGTTACTTTACAAAAAGAAAACCGTCAAATTATTCGAGGTTAGGAAGAAAAGTAAGCAGATTCCCAGTTCCACTGAAGTTATCCCAACTGAAGCATTTTTAGGTCAATATTCCCAACTAAAGACTGGATACTGTATTGTAAATGGAATATTGACACGAAAGAGTATTAAACCTGGATTATATCGTGTGGGCAGTCCTCAAAAAGATTCACCTTTATTAGTAACAGCAAATTACTACTGGACTGTGAATACTGTCTATAAAACTCTTCATAAGAAAAAAATTGACTGTTTTCTATTGGTTATAGATTCTAACGGAATTAATGTCTGGTGTGCAGCAGGTGGTGGTCACTTTACCCATACCCAAATCCTTGAAGCAATCAATTTATTCGATGTTAAGAAACATGTTGATCACACCACTTTGATATTACCTCAATTATCAGCCACGGGGGTAGATCGTAAAGTATTGACAAAAGCTGGGTGGACCCCAATTTTCGGACCAGTGGATATCAAGAATATTGATTCTTTTTTAAAAACATATACTAAAACGTCTAAAATGTCAATTATTGAATTTAATTTGACATTTAGAACTTTTATGGGGATCCAACACGCATTTTTTATAAGTTGCTTGCTTTTCCTTCCTTTGTTAGTAATCCTCGGATTTTTATCACTATTAAGAATTCCTCTGACTGATTTTTGGATCCTTACAGTTTTCCAGCTCTTAATTTTTAGTTTAGTAACTAATATGGTTTTTATTTGGATTTATCCTGTATTCGATTTTACGTCTTCTTTTTTCACTAAGGGTCTCATTGTCGCAATCATCAATTCACTTGGGGGTTTTCTGTATCTAGCAAGTCAAGGAAAGGCAAATTCTTTGTTTACAGTTGCATTCTGGACAGCACTGATTGTCGTGATCAGTTTATTTGTAGTATTGGATCTTGCAGGAAATACTCCCTATACTAATCATTTAGAAGTTGAAAGTGATCTAACATTGTTTATGATTCCTGCAATAGTCCTTTGTTTTATTGCAATAATTATTCCACTAGTTAATTCTGACATTAAACCCCTATTATTTTAAATCGTGATGCGTATGGTAGCAGTAATATTCGTTGAGAGATGTAATGGATGTTCTTGGTGTATAGATGTCTGTCCACATCAAATTATTATTTTAAATGATGATAAAAAAGCTGAAATTATTGAGGAGGACCATTGTATAGAATGTGGAGCATGTGCATTGCAATGTCCAAAAGAGGCAATTCTTACTCATCCAGCTGGATGTGGGTGTGTATCTAGTGTTGTGAAGAAAAAAATTCGCAAAATTTTACACCTCCCTGAGCAGTCCAGTCAATGTTGTTAAACTTACGATTCCTTATACTTAGAATTCGGAAAATTAAGGGGATTCTTCTTAAGATTTTAGAATTTAGGAAAAATCATGCTTCGAAGAGAATTTCCATTCAAAATTTCAGTTGCTGGTTCTCCCTCTGAATTGATGAATGACTTTATACATACTTTTATTGGAGAAAAAAATCGAGTAGATGATTCCAGTTTCATTTTCCAAAAAAAAATGGAAGTAAATAACGTTGCTGTTCGTCTTCATATCAAAGTACTAACATTAGAAAATCAGTTTACAAGTTCTCGTTTGAGGGAGTTCCAAGGTTCCATTGGTATAGTGTATATTTTTGGATTAAATGATATAGATTATTTTAATTCTGTAAAAATAGATCTTAAAATTTTCGAACAGCTTTATAGAACCGTAGAAGTACAACCAGTTTTCTTAAGTATAGGTACTACTCTAGATCCAAAAATTGAAGCCAAAATTAAACTCTGGTTAAGTGAGAGGAATTTTATATTAAATAACCTAGAATATGTGGAAAATGTCGGTATCACTCAGTTAGTTCGAACCATACTTTCTAATTCTAAATTTTTCCTATCAACAACTCAAGGGTCCTGTGATATAGACTTAAGTTGACAATCTATGTGTAAAAGTCATTTACTCATCAACTGTATTATAAATCAGATAAGAGCCTTCCCCATACTCGTAATAATTGATTGATTTGTTCCTCTCGTATCAGTTCTAAGTCTTCCTCATCGTCACCAAATGCAAAAGTCATCGTTTCAGTAGTTTCTCCAATATAAAGCTCGAGTAAGGCTTCTGCCGAGAGCATTTTAAGCTTTGCCTCGTTTAATTGCAATATTTCCTCAATAATCAGATCTTTTATCCCTATAGCAATATCTTTTACAACAGAGTAGCTTGATTCAAAGAATTCCTTTTGAAATTTCCGAGTTAATAGTAAATCAAGCATAAATCGCTTGTCGATAGCCATAAAAAATGTGTTTCCATATATGAAACGAAGTTTTCTAATACTAGAACTTCCAAATGCGAGAAACCGGGGTTTAGAGTTAAATAATGTTGAAAGT
>JAEOTM010000198.1 GCA_016839815.1 Candidatus Hodarchaeota archaeon | reverse complement strand
CAATATCCTTCTTCATCTTAGCGTTAATATCCTCTAGTGATAGAAGCAAAGCTTAGAAATAGAAAAAATAATTGCTACCGGTAATGCAACCCAAGCTTCTCAAATTACATCTTACTCTATATTGTAGCGATAATTGTAGAATGGACTGGAATAGAAGAAGATAATGTAGATGTATTATCTACATCATCTTACATCCTGGAAAGAACTTTAATCAGATCCTTTCCAACAGCAGGAATTACTGATATCGGTTCATATCCAACATCATCGACTGGAAAGTTATCTCCAAAAACACCCGTACGAACGAGGATAATTCGCATTTTAGCGTTTTTAGCAGCAAGTAAGTCAACTAAGGTGTCCCCTATAAAAAGAGCTTCTGTCTTCTTGATATTCAATTTGAAACATGCGTAGAACAGTGGTATAGGAGATGGTTTTGACACTCCTAGAGTTTTAGATTCTATCAAAACGTTAAAAAGATCAAGGTAAGGTCCAAATCGCTTTTTTAATAATCTCGGGGAACCATTAGAAACGATACCTAGGAGATACCCCTGAGATTTTAGTTCATTCAGTGTTTTGAGTACACCAGGAAAGATATGGCGAGAACTATCCCATTTAAAAAATAACCATGTAGCGCGCGTTAATCCCCTAGCTAATTTAAACCATGAAAGCTTAAAGTCCGATTTGATTGTGAGGAAGAATTCTGGCTTGAACCAGGAGTGTTTGGTACCTGAGTTATAAATAACACCTATTCTATGAAGATATTTACGTATAGTTGTCGGAGTTGCATTTGAAAGAAATTCCTGAGCGATAAGTTGTGGGAACACGCGTAGTGTATTAACTAAAGTGCCATCTAAGTCAAAAAGGAGAGCTCTTGGCTTCATAAATTTTCAAACCGTTGATAAGACATCTAGAAGTATTCTTTAGAGGTCATTCTCTAGCGAATAAAATGTTCCTAAGGTGATTAAAGTATCCGTACTCGGTTTAAAAAATCCTTTGATTTTATCACCCCTTGCAGAAATTACTATCCCTCCTTTTCGTAGGATTTGTGCAGAATTTGGAGCTATAACCATTAGTGAGATGACTTACGCAAAAGGAATTATACACGGTAATCCAAAATCTCTGAGAAGAATTACTCGATCAAAAATTGAAGAAAATTATGGGATTCAACTATTAACTAATGATCCTGAAGATTTAACAAAGACGATTGAACTCATTGAGAGAGAAAAGCTTTCTGATTTCATAGAACTCAATCTAGGATGTCCTAAGCCAAAAATTACAAAAGCTGGATTAGGAGCATCCCTATTAACACATAAGAACCGGATTTTACTTAAAGAATTATTAGAAATCGGCAGTTCTTGCACAAACCTTCCATTTTCAATCAAGATACGTGCGGGATTCGATAATATCACCTTTCCTGAGATCATTAAAATCGCTGAAAGTGCTAATATTTCCTTTATTACCCTTCACTCTCGTCTAGCTATTGATCATTACCAAGTTCCTGCAAAATGGGAATATTGGAAGCAAGCAGTTAAAGCTACGAGTATACCAATAGTAGCGAACGGTGATATCAACTCGTATATGCAAGCAATTGATATTTTCAACCAATTTGGAGTTAAAGGGGTTGCAATTGGACGATCCGCTCGTGGACGACCTCAGATTTTTCAAAGAAGTTCAATGATGACATCGCATGATATATATAAGAGATTAATCTTATATATGAGAAATTCGGAGTATTTTAATCTCTTTAATTTACGGGTACAATCTGCTGATTTCTTGAAACATTTTCGTTATGCAGCAAACTCACGAAAACAAATATTATCGATGAATGATGAAGAAGAAATTATTGACTTTACTCAGGAGTTGCTTTTGAAACTACAGGAAGGAAGGAATTAAAAAGCATAAAATTCAAAGTTATATTGAATCTTACCCTGTTCAAGCTTTCATAAGTTTTTTAGCAATAATTTCAGAGAATAATTAAATTTGGAATTGACTTCTATGCCCATAAATCTCAATCATGAAGCACAAGTTGAATGGGATAAATACCTTGAGGCATCCTCAATAGAAGAGCAAATTATGCATTTAGAACGGTTTGTTGGAGTTGTTGTCAAACATAAAGGAGTAGAAAACCATCTTCGGATGGCTAAACAAAAATTAAAGCGCTTAAAAGCAACACAGGAAAAAATGCGTCAAGCAAAGAAGGGATCAGGGGAGAGATGGTTGGTCCCTAAGGGGGAAGATGCTCAGATATCAATAATAGGAATGGTAAATTCAGGAAAATCATCAGTTTTAAATTCATTAGCTGGATCGAATTCAGCTGCTAAAGTTGGAGCATATCCTTTTACTACAGTTAAGCCTGAAGTCGGTTCAACAACGGCTAGAGGGGCACGATTACAGCTAGTAGAACTTCCAGCGGTAGTTGAAGGGAGTGTTCGTGGAGAAATGTCTGGAAAATTAGTTTTGGCTGGAATACGCAATTCAGATTGTGTAATCCTAACAATCGACTTGTCACATAGTCCGATCGAACAGCTTGAGCTTATTTTAAAGGAACTTTCAATTGGAAAAATCCGATTGAATACTGATAGACCACCTGTAACAATTGAAAAGGTCGGTTCTGGAAATATTCAGATTTTTAATTCTCATTTTTATGACGGTAAAAGCCATGATGAAATTATTGAAATTATGAGAGCAAAAGGCTATATGAATGTAATTGTAAGATTTTATGGCCCTACATCTTTAGACCAGTTTTTTGATTCCTTGGATTACACAATAAGTTACCTTCCTGCGATTATTTTAGCAACAAAAGGAGATGTAAAAGGATCCAAATCTAATTTTTCAATACTAAAGGATTATGTGTCAAAGAACCGTATTCCAATGGAAATCATCCCTGTTTCTTCGACCAATGGTGAGGGGTTTGATGAAATAGAGGAAAATATCTTTAGCAAGCTTGGAAAGATAAGAGTTTACACCCGTAATAATGTAGGTGATATAGCAGAACGGCCTATCATACTTACACAAGGAAGTACGATCGAAAATGCTATAGAAGTTCTATCTAAGAAAATGTTGAAGTTTTTTCGATTTGCTCGAATATGGGGAAAATCCGCAAAGTTTGACGGAGAAAAAGTCGGTTTAGACCGAATCTTGGAAGATGGTGATGTCATTCAAGTATTTGCATAGTTCAATTTGTCCGACAAACAGAAGAAGCTAGAAAACCGCAATGAATGAGGTCAAATTCGATAATATTTATCATATTCGGCATTTTCAGCGCTCTCTCTGGTACACACTTATAAGACCAATATTTCTAGATAAAGGTGGGAATGCGGCTAACCTACCGGATAGCGGATGTGTGACTCATCCTGTCCAGAATTCTTTTCTACGAGTTGTTTGACAAATTCAGTCATAGTTCATCGCTCTATTCGGGAATAAATAAGTTAAAAATATGAAAAAATGGGAGGTGTATCAGTTGCGAATATTCCGCAATTACTAAAAACATCTCACAAAAATGTAAAATTCCCCTAACTTTTTTTGCCTACAAATGATAGGGATAAAATGTAGAATAGGCTTCAAGTAAGAACCTTTAATCATGCAAAACCGGCTTTCAGGGATTTTAATGGTAGATAACTGGCATTCTATTGATATACGAACACTGATGACTGATTTAGAAGTGGAAGATGATTTAGGTTTATCATCAATGGAAGCCACTCGTCGAATAGAGAAATATGGATTAAATGAACTCAAAAAAGGTGAAAGTAAATCTCCAGTTAAACTCTTTTTGGAACAATTTATGGACCCCTTGGTTATTATCCTCTTGGTGGCATTGGTAATTTCTATTACTATAGGTATTTTCTCAACACATGAAGAAGAGAGGATGGAATATTTTATTGATTCTGCAGCAATTTCAATAATTGTCTTATTCAATGCTTTTTTTGGATTTATTCAAGAGTATCGGGCCGAGAAATCAATAGAAGCGCTTAAATCCATGGCTGCTCCTTTTACAACTGTTGTTCGGGATGGGAAAAAAGATCGTATTGAAGCAAATAAGATAGTCCCTGGAGATATCGTATTTCTAGAAGAAGGAGATAAAGTGCCTGCTGATGGACGGTTACTTCAGTCTCTCGCTTTGAGAATCGATGAGAGCATGCTAACTGGAGAATCCTTTCCTGTAGCTAAGAAAGCTAATATTTCTGTTCCGCAAGACGCACCGATTGCAGACATGATAAATTCTGTTTTCAGTGGAACTAATGTGTCAAGGGGGCGAGGTCAGATACTAATTACTCAGACAGGGATGAAAACTGAATTTGGGAAGATAGCGGAGGGTTTAATGGAAGAATCGAGAGAAGAAACACCTTTACAGCAACGATTATCAACTCTAGGAAAGTATATTGGGATAGGAAGTCTCACAGTCTGTGCTATTATATTTGCTATTGGAATTGTTCTTGGACGAGAGGCTCTAGAGATGTTTATTGTCTCTGTAGGATTAGCAGTAGCAGCAGTTCCTGAAGGATTACCGGCAGTTGTTACGTTAGCATTAGCACTAGGCGTACAAAAAATGAGTAGGAAAAATGCAATTATTCGCCGACTACCCTCTGTGGAAACACTTGGATCTACGACAGTAATATGTTCAGATAAAACTGGAACTTTAACAATGAATAAGATGACTGTTAGAAAGATTTTAACCGTTGATGATGAATTTACGGTCACAGACGATTTACTATTAAATGATGCCTTAAAGGAATTACTTTCAATTGGTAGAGAGTGTAATAATGCTCAGATAGGTGAGGGTGCTGAAAAAAAGGATGTTGGTGATCCAACAGAGTTAGCCTTACTGAGAGTTGCTCAAAAGCTGAAACTGCCAAATTTACCCTACAAAAGAGTCTATGAAATTCCATTTGATTCAGATTCAAAACGGATGAGTGTAATCGTTAAAGATTCCCATAAAAATCATCTTGTCTATATGAAAGGAGCTCCTGATGTTCTCATTAATATTTGTACTTATTATCTAACCAATGGAGAAAGAAAACCTTTAGATGAAAAAACACGTGAAATGTTAGAGGAACAGGAACAAAAAATTGCCACTCTAGGATATAGGATGCTTGGAATGGCGTCTAAAAAGATTGATAATGATCTAACAGAACTACATATCCTCTCAGATGACAGTGAAGAAATCGAATCAGAAATGACTTATATAGGCACGGTTGCAATAATGGACCCTCCAAGAAGAGGAGCTAAAGAGGCTATTGCAACATGTAGGCAGGCAGGTATTCGTCCTATTATGATTACAGGTGATCATTTGAAAACAGCCGTTGCAATTGCATCTGAAATCGGGCTTATTGATGATCCTAGTTCCGCGGTAGCATTAGAAGGACGTGAACTGTCTAAAATGTCAGATCAGGATCTTTCTGAAAAGGTGAGAGATACCAATGTTTTTGCCCGAGTTTCACCTGATCATAAATTGAGACTCGTTACTGCCTTAAAAAATAATAATCATATTGTTGCTATGACTGGGGATGGAGTCAATGATGCACCAGCATTGAAACGGGCTGATATTGGTGTAGCAATGGGAATTACTGGAACAGATGTTTCTAAGGAAGCTTCGGATATGGTATTAGCTGATGATGATTTTTCCACCATTGTAGGTGCCATTCTCGAAGGGAGGACGATTTATGACAATATGAGAAAGTTTGTTCTGTATTTATTATCTTGTAATGCTGGTGAAATAATGGTGATGCTGCTTGGAATGATTATCACGTCTATATTGTTCCAAGTACCTATTTTACCCCTATTAGCTATTCAAATTCTTTGGGTGAATCTGGTTACGGATGGATTACCTGCATTAGCTCTTGGTTTAGATCCTCCTGATGCAGATGTCATGATTAGAAAACCTCGTGATCCAGATGAACAGATACTTACAAAAAAATCCTTGTACTTCATTATATACTCGGGATTAATGATAGGTATTGGAACACTAATTATATTTTTAGCTTATTCTTGGTCGACATTAACAAGTGGTTCACTCAGTTTGCTGGTTGATACTGATGCTTTGGATCGGCCACGAACGATTGGTTTCACAATGCTTATAATTTTTCAGATGATTATGGCACTTAATATTCGGAAAGAAGAACATTCGCTTTTAGGAAAGGAATTCTTCAGAAATCCTTACCTCTTACTGGCAATCTCAAGCTCAATTTTCCTGCACATAATGATTGTATATGTTCCATTTTTTCAGAGTATATTCCATACAACCAGTATAGGTTTAGTTGATTGGCTCTTAATTCTATTTGTTGGTAGTATTTTGGTATTAATAGATGAAATACGAACTTTTCTCGCGAAGAAAGTGCCTAGATTGCGTTACTTAGCTGGTTATTGGTAAAAAAGAAAATCTCTTCTCAATACGGGTATCTTACAAAGCAAAGAGATATAATAGACATTATTAGTTATGAATGGTATCGAAGTGTTGCATCTTCGGCTCTTAAAAGTGATGTAAATGGTATCAATTAGAAGGATTCGGATAAATCGCTTTTTAAATGCTACAATATTCTTTTTGTTAACACTTCTTCAAATGATTATTGTATCATGGATACACATCAGTCAAATTCCTGACGAAGGTTCAAAATTTACCTTTGCGAAGGTTCTTGGCTTTTATATCTCAATTAATCCCTTCTCAGAATTACTATTTACAGCAGTATTAGTAATCCTGACAGGAGGATTACAAATCTTAATGTTAGCTTTTCTAGTAAACGTCGTTTTTTCCAATAAAAATATGATACAAATTTATCCGTTACCTAAGAAAGGAATAGCTCATCTACCTGAAGAGGAGCAATTAGTAAATAAAACCATAAATATTGTGTCAAAAGTTTCGACGCGTGCTAAAATTAAGGTGAAAAAAATATTCGTTTATCGAAAAACTGTTCCAAATGCTTTTAGTTTAGATTTAATTCCAATCCCATTTTTACGAAGACCCTATATTGTATTAAATACTAATGTTTTAGAAATCCTCAATGATAATGAAATAGAGGCTGTTGTAGCTCACGAATTAGCTCATGTTAAACACGGGGATAGTCTGTTTAGGCTAATTCTTTCAATTCCACGGCTTTTTCTAAACTTAGCCTATTTATTCATTTATCTTCAAGTACTAACAGGAATCCAAAATGCTCTATTTGAAACCTTTAATCCGATTTATGCAATTGAAAGAACACTATTTCTGGGCTTGATTTACTTAATTATTGCAGTATTAACTAAGATAACCGTCAGATTTCTATATTCCGCTAATAGACAAGCTGAATTCTTATCAGATTACTTTGCTGCTAAGCTAGTCGGTTCTGGTATATTGATAAATTCGTTAATCCATTTAGGTCAAAGAAGCGAAACCATGCAGATATTGTCAAGAGAAATTGAATGGTTAAATAGTCTAGCTGGTGAGAAAAAACCGTCAGCTGATTTTATGAGGAGTATCAATCACCGATTTCCTCGAACTCAATTGAACGAGGATGTGGCTAGAGAGATTGCTCCAAGAATATTCCTAGAGGAAAAATTGCACCGTTTAATGACCGCTTATGGATTAACCATTGATCAAGAATATAAAGATCAGCTTATTTCACAAGCCGTCCCTACTTTGCTTGAAAAACGGTCCAATTTTTTTGCATCCATGAATGAGAGTAAGACAATGCTGACTCCATCAGAACTGAAGGAAAAAACAATTGACTGGAGAGTTTTTGATTCTGATGAAAGTCAATTTCTTGAAGCAAATGAGCTCGACCAATTCATTATTACGCTTCTTTCTCACCCCCAGAAGATGGTTTTTGAGCATGAACTTCTACATACTCCCGAGAAAGATAGTGACCATCCGAATTTTAGGACAAGAATTCTTCAAATTTACAGGATATTCCATCCCGATAATTATAGAAAGTTAGTCAATCAAATCCTAAACCAACAGTCTGGTACCCTTCCTGTCGAAGAACAGAGGGAATCAGATACGGACTAGTTGTACAGAACTTTTTCTAACATGTTAAGGATTAATCTCTCATTTTCAGGTAGGAGAAATAGCTTCACGTTATTCATTTTACGTAAATGACCGAGTAAGGGCTTTGTAAGCTGAAGTGTTTGACGTCTTGGTGTGATGATAATTCGAACATCATCAAAAGTTCTCAAGATTGGTAGAAAATCTCTACCCGATGTAGCTAGTAAATCTGAGATTAAAATAAGAGTTTTTTTCTTAGTAATTACATTCGATAGCTCTTTTCGAGCTTTAACTAGAGCAGAATGAATGTCGGTTTTTCCTCCTGAGCTTAAGTGTATCAGTTTTTTCACGATTTGAGTACTTGTTGTTCCTCTATCCTTCATACTCTTAATAATAGTCGGTTGAGTATCGAAACTGATGATTCCTATGTCTTTCTTTTCTAACGCTAAAGAGAAGATAATTGATGCAATTATTATAAAGTTCAAGTATTGTATAACCGAGTGGCTTTTATCAATCAACAAAAATACCGCAGATTTCTTCTCCTTTCTTTCTTCACAGACTACATGTGAATAGTTAAAGGTTCTATCCCCAGAAGATAAGAATCTCTCAATGGTTTTTTCAGTATTCCACTTTTTCCCAGGATTGTAAGAAGTCCGAATCGGGTATTGTGAACGATCTATAGTATGAAAGAAGGATTCTGTATCCTTAATCATCCTTGGAATTAAGATACGCATAAGTTTTTTTTCAATTAAAGGATCTAAATGGTTTTTTATTTGGAAAATTAGGCTAGGTGATTCTAAAACAAGGTTGGAATCGAATGTATCCATTTGCATTACGTCTGCTACTACGTGAGGGTAAGATTCAGCGAGTATTTCGACTGCATGCAAATTTCTTGAATTAAGTGCTTCTTCAGTAAATTCGATGGTTTTAGCAGTATCTAGTTTCTGTTGTAGTCGAAATTCAAGAATAGTTTCCACAAGATTGCGTTGTGGAGTACCAGATGATAATTTAAGCGTATGACCTGAATCAGCGGGAACAGAGTCCCGCTTTCCTAGTTTTTTGGCCGGTTTACAAAAAAAACTTCTTCGGCAATCTCTTCCAAGCATTCTTCTACAGAACGAGAAATATCAGGTTGGAGTTTTATCTTACCAGAGAACACTGCATTTATGGTAAGTAATATTCGGTTGTCATCACTCACACCATCCATTAGTAATTGAGTTAATTGAATCGCAGCTCGAATACTCGCTCCTCGTTCAAAATTACTGTTCAAGCGAGTTTTTTCTGTGAAAAGAACACATTTCTGGATTAACTCACTATCTGTGCAGCTAGTCCTTAATTTGACAATTTTTTCAGCATCTTTTCCTGTTTTATGTGACAAATATATCCTAATGCATCTATCAAAGAATGCTTCTGGTAATGGATTAGTACCGATGTATTCTGAGGGATTCAAGGTGAAAATTGTATAAAATCCATACTCGGCCTCGATATTTTTGTATTGTGGTATTTCAATTGATCTTTCTCTAGAATCCATTGCGGAAAGAGCGCCATTAATCGATTCACTGGGTGCACGATTTACTTCATTAAAGAAAAATAGACCTCCATTCAACATAGCTAATGTCAAAGGGCCTGGTATGAATGAATCCTCTCCAAAGCCTGATTCAATGACTAATGCAGGATCAAACCAACCACGAAGCTGTGTTATTGTTAAATTCTCGTCACCATCAACTCTATAGAATGGTCTTTTTAACGCTGCTGCTACAGTCTTTGCTAATTCAGTTTTTCCAGTACCCGATTCTCCTTCAATTATAATGCTGAGATTTTGACCTATTGCTTTTAAAATTAGAATGATTTCCTCGTCTAGATCAATCAAGTTTTTCTTGCAAGCGTTAAGGATTTTTTGAGCATGCATAAATTCACCAAGATTTTGTGAAGTAAAGTTACATAATTATGATTCAATATCTAAAAAACTACGTTTTAAGGTTACACGGGCTTGATCTTTATTGTATTCAATCCAACCTTCCGACTCTAATTCATTCATCAGACGTTCAGCAAAAACGAGTTGAATTGCAACAGTTTTCGCTAATTCTTCTACTGAAGCTTGTTTAATATCCTGTAATACAAATAAAATAGCATATTTTGGATTTTTGGATAAATTTATCTTTAGAACATCCACAGCTTGTTTATATTGCTCGGATTCTTCCTTTAATCTTGTTAACTGGCGATTTAGTGCTTCGTTTTCCCCATTAGATTTTATTATCTCATCTTTAAATGAATTAATTTTCTTCTCTAAGCGTTTATTTGCTTCATCCGCTTCTGTGAGTTGTAATCCCAGACTTTTAATTTCAACTTCATACGTTTCTTTTTGCCGTTCAAAGGATGCACTTTTTGTTCTGGAACCATCAATTTCTTCTCTTATGCTTTCATGTTTTTCTCTAAGAGTTTTCAGTTCCTTCATAGTTTCGGTTACTTCAAGGTTTTTAGTTTTTAGCTGAGTTTCATGATCGAGAATCGTTGATTTCTGTTTTTCATATTCAATTTTAAGATTAGCAAGATTTTCTCTTGTTTCATTCAGAGCTTTTTCAATTACATCAATTCTTTCATTTTTACCTTGAACTTCGATTTGTAGATCTTCAGCTTGGGTTTTCAAGGTTCGATTTTCTGTTCGTGCTTCATCTTCAGCTTTCTTTGCCTCTTTCAGTCGAGATTGGATTTTCTCAATAAATGAATCTTTATCGTCCATTTCTTGTTGTGTATGTGTTAAGTTCCCCTCAACTCGTTCTCTTGAAGATTCGCTTGAAGCCAGTTGTTTTTTGAATTCGACTTTCTCTTTCTCAAGATTGGTAATCTGTGATTCAAGCTCCTCGACCTGAGTGTTAAGATCTCTAACTTCGATATTTTTCTGGTCAAGAAGAGATTTAGTCTCTGATAATTCTTTCTGGACATTGAGAGCTTCTTCGCTGGTTTCTCCCGAATCAATAACAAGATCTTCATTTTCTTTCTCTAAAATCTTGTTTTTTTCTTCCAAGTCAGATATCTTCATTTTTAGTTCGTTTATTTCTAATTTCAGACCCTTAGTTTCTCCAAGTAAATCATCTGCCTGTTTGGAAGATGACATCTTAACTTTATCGACTTCTTTCTGAAATACAGTCTTTAAATTAGCGATTTCATCATTTAATTTAGTATTCTGTTCTTTTAAAGTTACATTTTCTTCCGCGTGGGTAGTTAGTACTTGTACTTCCGACTTCAAATTCTCTAATTCAATATCCTTATTTCCTATCACTGTCTGTAATTCTTCAATCTCCAGACGTGTTGTCATTAGAGTATTACCAATTACCTCGTATTCTGATTCAATCTTGTCTCTTTCTAATTTTGATTGTTTTGTTTCTCTTTGTGATTCATCATACAGTTCTTGAAGTCGATTTATTTCTTCTAGTTGGTCTTGATATTTTTCTGAGGAAGCTCCAGTCTTGGAATTGAGCGTTGAAATCTCATTTTCTTTTTCCTGTAATAATAGAGTAAGTTCTTCTATCTTCTTTTCATATGATGAAGTGTCTGGTGATTGTTGACGTAAAGTCTCTACTTCTGACCTTAGTTGATTCAGTTCTCTCTTTGTGATGAGCGTTGAATCGGAATCTTCCTGTAAAAGATCGATATTATCAATATCCTTAAGACCCCGTTTAGAAAATTCTGTGTGTGATTCCTTATTGAACGCAATCATTTTATCTTTAATGGATTCGATAATCTCTTCGATATCTTGGATAGTATAATACGATTTTGGTCTTGATTGAAGTTTTTGGACACTACCTTTCATTTCTGAGGAAATAGCCTGTTCCATCTTTCGAGAAGAAGCTGCAATACTCTTAATAAAAGCTAGTTTTGGATTGTTACTGGCCAAAGTTTTGAACCCTCTTGTATCTTACAAAACACGATAAATAAATATATTATCTTGACATTTTAGATGAATTTATCTTTAAATAGATGGTTTTAGTTTATAAAATAATGGTTAAATGCCTTATGGAATATGATGTGATATTACTAAGGAGAACTCTCTTTTGGGACCATATTCTCCTTTAAGTGTTCTAATTCCTTTTCAAAATCTTCAAATCGACCTTGGTAGAGATTTAAAAATGCTAAATCAAGATGTGAGGTTCCTGTTTGGGGATCATAGCCAATTGTGGAAAGTAACTTGAAATTTTTTTGTTGAACTGATTTTAAAAATTGAGGTAGTTCCTCTAAATTCTTACTTACCGCATCTAAGACTTTTAATGCGCTTTTTTCATTAGTAGTGAGATTCTGGGTAAAAGATTCAACCTGGGGGAGGATTATGATTCTTAAACGACTCCGAATTTCATCTTTGCTTAAGGTTGTATCAATTGCTAATTTCTTTACCCAATCTACGATGGTTTCAAAATTCCGTAGACCGTTTTTCTGTAGTTTAATCCAGTTTAATAGAGTTTCTAATACATCTTCGACAGTACCCAACTGTTTGTATAACTCATCAGGTTTTTCTATCGTAGTATCAATTTGTAATTTAAGTAATGAAAGAGAGTCAAATACTTCTTCAAAATAATCTTGATAGGATCTTGGTTCATCGTCTACTGGTTCCATTTTAGTTTCACGTCTTGACAGTGAGTAAAAGAGAAATAATCCTGACAAAAGCCCATTTCTACAATGTTCTAGGACACTGGACATTTAAAGCTATTCATACTTAGAATACCTAGATAGATGAAGGTGAAAGAAAAATAATTAGATTTCTGAAATCAACGTAATTTTGCTTGGATTAAGGGTACTTGTCCGATCGATATACAACCGTCTCCACATGGAATCTGTTTATGAAATATTGGAGTAAAATTCTTACCCGCATTGATTATTTTGTGGTAGAATTCTGAATAAATGGTTTGATTATAGCATACTCCTCCAGACATTCCGATTTTGCTAATTCCATGCTTTTCAGCGAGTAGAAGAGTTACTTCTGCAATCGTATTTGCGAGTGCCTTCTCCGATGCTAAGGCGAGTATATTTCTATTCACTCCACTCTGCATTTCTTCCCATATTTTGCTAATAAGCATTTTTGTCTTTATCTCAATGGACCCTTTGTTATTTTCACTGTAAGGAATCTGAATAGTAGGTATTGATTCATTCTTTTTTCTCAGAGCATAAGATTCGAGTTTAATGGCGGGTTCACCTTCATAAGAACGAAATTTTGTTACCCCTAGCATCACACTTAGAATATCAAGAACTCGTCCACAACTGGATGTAAGATTATGAGTTGTAAGATCCCGATTCCTACTCTGATTTTCGATTGTTTTTAGTAAAATAGAATAGTTATCTAATTCAGTGATCCAATTTAACCATGGTAATGACAGAATACTTTGAGTCACTTCTTCGGGAGTCATAAATGAGAGAAGAAATGCTAAAAGGGCGCGGTGAGGTTGATTAATTGCCAAATCTCCTCCAGGAATGGCTAAAACTTCTAAATGGCCAACTCTCTCATAACCTGAGAAGTTCCCCATCAAAATTTCTCCTCCCCATATAGTTCCATCTGTCCCATAGCCCGTTCCATCCAACGCGGCGCATAGAATTGTCTCTTCAGGATTGACTCTAGCGTCAATAGCTAGGGCACTTAGATGAGAAAAATGATGCTGGAATTGGTAAAATGGAATGTTATAACGATCAGCCCACTCCTGACCAAGCTTAGTTGAAGAAAATTCCGGGTGTAAATCTCCTCCGAATCCCTCAACCCTATCAATTCCTAGTAAAGATTTCATGTGTTTTAAGCTGGATTTGAGAAAATCTATGTTTTCGAGAGTACTGAGATGACCGATGTGCTGAGTAGCGAAAACTCTACTACCAATTCCAATAGCACCAACCGAATGCATTTCAGCACCCAAAGCTATCACTGTTGAGACTGAATCCTTCCATGGAAGAGAAATGGGTTCAGGAACATATCCTCTACTTCTACGTATAATTAGGGGGTGCGGACGCTTGTTAATTTCATGTAGACGTAATACACTATCATCAATTCGTTGATAAATTTTCCTATCATGCAATAAATAGTAATCAACAATCTCAGATAGATTACTTCGTATCTGGCTATTCTTAATAAGTATCGGCATATTAGAAGGATTACCAGAAGTCATGACTAATGCAGGGTCGGTGATCCATTCAAATAATGTAACATGAATACCTGCATAAGGAAAAAGAACTCCGATATTATGTAAATCAGGTGAGATATATCTTGATAATGGAAACTTCTCTTGTTTTGTGAGAAGTAGAATTGGTCGTATATGAGAAGAAAGATATTCATTCTCGATTTCTGAGCAGTAAGCGAATTTTTGCACAGATTCTTGATTTTTAGCCATCACAGCAAATGGTTTATCACCTCGCGCTCCTTTCCAATTCCGTATTTTAATAATGGGTTCATCTATCATGGTTCTGCATGCAATGTGTGTTCCCCCAATCCCCTTAATTGCAATAATAGAATTTTCATTCAAGAGTTTGGAGGGTAAATCCTCATTTCCCTTGAAATTATCAGGAGAGAGTACAAGATTTCCCTTATTGTCATATAATCGATACTTTGGCCCACAATCCCAACAACATGTTGTTTGAGCATGGAAGCGTCTATCAGATGGTGTGGTGTATTCTTCTAAACACCTGGAACATAATGGAAACTCTTCCATCACTGTTCTAGGACGATCATAAGGCAATGAAGTGATTACAGAATATCTAGGCCCACAGTCTACACATGATGTGAAAGCATAATTCCTTCTACGGGGATCAAATCCCATTTCATTAATGCATTTTTCACAAATTGGTAAATCTGGTGGTATATAAGAGCCTTCGTTTCCTCGTAATAAAGAGCTCTGTGCAATTCTAAATCTATCAAATTTTGTTTCGCTTACATTCTTGAACTTGAAATTAGGTTGAAAATTCTCATATCTAGCTAATGTAGGTTTTTTATTTTGTAAGTCATAAATAAAAGCTTGAATTTGTGCTTCTGATCCCTTTATCTGAATCTCTACTCCTGCATCTCCTCTATTAAGAACAAAACCAACTAAGTTATGCTTTAGAGCTAGATTATACACGAATGGTCGGAACCCGATACCTTGAACTACACCATTGATTAGTATTTGACAGTACACAGACTTACCTCAAAATTGAGAATATAATTATTGGTATCGGGATGAATAAACTTGGTCTTCAACGATCTTTCTTTGAAGATAAAGCCATAATATTTTTTACTCTCAGTTTTTTTCTAGGCCTTAGTCAGTTATTCGGATGGAACTATTTCCTATGTGTTTAGCTATCCCCGCACAAGTTGAAGAATTTTTGGAGGATCAAATGATTCTTGCTGATTTTGGTCGTGGAGTAAAAAGAGAGGTAAGTATAGCCTTATTGGGGGAGGAATTAAACAAGGGTGATTGGATTCTTATTCACACTGGGTATGCGGTCTCTATAATGTCTCCAGAGGAAGCTCATGATACCCTAGCACTCTGGGAAGAGCTTTGGAAATCAGAGGAAGAGAATGAAAATTCGTTGGAAGAATCTTAACAAACTCGCGGAATTGGTTCACCAACTGGTTTATCTAAAATTCGATGGCCACCAATAGCGGTCTTTAATAGCACCTGTCCTTTTCGTGATTCTTTCACATGACCTATGATAGCTGCTTGTTTACCAAGAGGATTAGCCTTTAATAAATTTAGTACCTGATCCGCATCTTCGGGATGGACACCAATTATCGCTTTACCTTCACAGGAAACATGTAAAGGATCAATCCCAAATATATCCGCTACAATTCGCACATCTTCTGAAATAGGGATATTCACCTCATCAAGCCATATTGAGACATTTGATTTCTTAGCCCAATCCGTTAGTACTCCTGTTAAACCACCTCTAGTTGGATCTTTCATTGCATGAACTCGCAAATCTAATATTGGTTCTATTAAGGATAATAAAGGGGCAACATCTGATTCAATTTCAGTTTCTAATTCGATACCTTCTCTTGTAACAAGCATTGCAAAACCATGATCACCAAGTGTTCCAGTTGAAATAATAATATCATCTGGTTCTAGTGAACTATCTGTTATTCGTTTTCCTATCGGAATTTCCCCTAAACCTGTTGTATTAATTATTAATCCTGCCTCATCCATTGAACCAATCGGCATAACTTTAGTATCCCCAGCCACTATACCTATGTTATATTTTTCAGTAATGTCTACAATTGTTTCCACAACTTTTGCTAATTCATCAAACTTCAATCCCTCTCTTATCACTAATGCGAGTGTTATAGCTATGGGTCGAGCCCCCATCATAAGTAGGTCATTTATAGTTCCATTTGCAGCTAAATCTCCAATATTTCCTCCACGAAAAAATAGCGGCGTAACTGTGTATGAATCAGTTGTAAGAACCAGATCAATAGATTGGTTCTGTAGGGGAATAATAGCTCCATCGTCAAACGACTCTACTCCAATCCCTTTTTCTGAAATTTTTTTAGTTTTGATACGACTAGTTATAAAATCAATGAGAATATCCATTTTTTTTCCTCCCTGTCCCATATCAAGTTCTATAAAATCGTAATCGACGCTAGCCACTGTTATTTTCCTTCCTTAGGGGTACTGCATCACAATTGAAGGTAAATTACTTCATTCTGCTAAACGAGATATCGGAAAAATACCTTTAAGAATTCATCTGTGCTTTTCTACAAGTAATATTTCAAATACTTGGTTTTCCGCAGAATGAGGTGCCCTTCAATGGTTCAAAAGCAGCATGATACAGCTATTTATAATGGTCAAATACTGACATTTAATGAGAATAGTGACATTGCAGAAATGCTAGCATTTACAAATGGGAAATTCAGTTATGTCGGAAACTACGACGAAAAAATTATTAAAAATTCACTTAGTTCAATTAACTTAAAGGGAAGATCAGTTCTTCCAGGGTTTATTGATTTACATACACACCTTTGGACCGAGGCAAGTATCATAGATGTTAGCTTAACGGGGATTTCTACCTATCAGGAAACCTTAAAGAAAGTAGAAAATGTTGTGAGTTCAAAAAATCCTGGAGAATGGGTCTTTTTTTCGGGGTGGGATGAATCATTTTGGACTGATCGGAAAGAATTTCCTTCCATGAATGATTTAGATAGAATAAGTGAAAATAATCCTGTTTATATGAAAAGAGAGGATGGGCACCTAGTTGTTGTAAACTCAGTAGCTTTTAACCAATTATCAATTTCATTAAGTCACAAAGGGGTAATGAAAGACGGTAATGGGCAACCAACGGGTGTATTAAAAGATGTTTGGCTCGATCTCACCCCTTATTTTCAAGAACTTATCCCAGAAAGCATTAAAACATCCTGTAAGATTGCAGCCTCAATGGGAATTACTGCGGTGGTTGATAATCTTACTATCATGCCAGAGGGACAGATAAATATTCTGAATGAGTATTTTAAATTAGATAACAACGATCTACTACAAATACGGGTCTTCTTAAACCCCACTCGTGATTTAATGGAGGAGTATGTAAAAGAAGGTATCTATCGAAATCAAGGAGATAAAATGTTACGGTATTCTGGATATAAAGGATTCTTTGACGGTGCAATAGGATCTCATACAGCATTGACGTCCTTTGAGTATCTTGATGTGAAGACCAAGGGGGATAAGTTCCTAGACGAAACTGAATTAGTGTCACAAGTATTATTTGCAGAAAGAAATGCATGTACCCTGTGTATTCATGCAATTGGAGATCAGGCTATCGAAGGATTGTTGGATTGTTTTGAAGAGGGCATTAATACGGCTGGAAATCAACAAACGACACAAAGACATCGAATTGAACATGCTGAAATGATAACTGATGATCAGATAATTCGTGCGAAAAAACTAGGAATTATTCTTTCAATGCAACCTAATTTTTTGAAATGGCAATATCCTGGAGAATTATATGAACAACGGTTTGGAAGAGAAAAAATATATTCACTAAATAGGTTTAATCGAATTTTAAGACTAGGTGCTCATTTATCTTTTGGTTCAGATAATATGCCACTTTCACCATTATACGGAATACATCATGCAGTGAATTTCCCTTCTAAAGAAATACAAATTTCTGTAGAAGAGGCATTTAAAGCGTACATAGTAGATAATGCTCTAGCCTTATCTGTAGACAAAGAAATGGGGAATATTGATATGCACAAATTTGCCGATTTTATCATCGTGGAGAATTCTCCTCTAAAAATCAATTCTAAAGAACTTCAGGATTTAGTAATTGAGCAAACATATGTTAATGGACAATGTGTATATTCTCGAGAATCAAATCAAATAGAGTAAAAGAATTTTATGCATCTTTAAAATAAAATGATCGAGGAAGAACAGTGAAGGAAAAAGTACGTATAGTATTAACACATAAAATTCCAGATAAAGGGCTAGAACTACTCCAGGATGATTTTGAAGTTATTATTCTAGATTCTAAGGAATCAATCCAAAAACAACTATTTGATATCTTACCTACAACTCATTATCTGGTCCCTCTACTATCAGTAAAAATAGATGATGAATTGATAAAAAGGGGATTTAAGTTAAAGGGTATCGCTAATTATGCAGTAGGCTACAATAATATTGATATCGAATCAACTAGTAGGTTGGGCATACCAGTAACAAATACTCCAGATGTACTTACGAATGCTACTGCAGATTTAACATGGAGTTTAATCTTAAGCGTAACACGAAGAATTATTGAAGCTGACAAGGAGTGTCGGAATCCTGAATTTCCGGGTTGGGCACCTGAGTATATGCTAGGGTATGAATTAGCAGGGAAAACACTGGGTATTGTAGGTATGGGACGAATTGGAAGAGCTGTAGCAAAAAGAGGGATTGGGTTTGAAATGAGAGTTCAATATTTTTCACGATCCAAAGTGGATAACCTGCAAGAAAGTATTGATGCAGAATTCACTCCCAATTTCAGTGAATTCCTACAATCTTCGGATATCATAAGTATACATGTTCCATATACAAAAGAAACTCATCATCTGATTAGTCAAAACGAACTGAATATAATGAAGAAGACCGCTTTTCTCATTAATACCGCTCGTGGAAAGGTAATCGATGAATCAGCTTTAATAAGTGCCTTACAGAAGAAGAGCATAGCTGGGGCGGGACTAGATGTGTTTTATCATGAGCCAAAAGTACCAGAAGAACTACGTGAAATGAATAATGTGGTTCTGACACCTCATATTGGATCAGCGACAACAGAAGCTCGTGATGCGATGGCAGTCATGGTAGTAGAGAATATTTTAGCTTTAGAAAAAGGTAAAACTCCACCAAATCTGATACCAGAAATGAAAAAAGAAAGAATGTAGGGAAATCATTGGACTTTACTTAGATTTCCCTTACAATAGGGACATACCCGAATTCCAGTTTTTCCAATATCATCATAGCAATCTGCGCAAACCATACGTGAACATTGATCACATTGGTATGCGGAATCAGATGCAGGATGTTGTTCATTGTCTAGTTGACAGAAGAAAGCTTTTCGTTCATCAGGGAAAAACTTGTGAGTATCGATTTTTTGTTCAACTGGAGTCCCACAGTTCTTACAGAAACGACTATCGGCCTTTAAAGTGTCATTACAGTTCTTACACCATTTAGAATTAGCTGGAGTCTTTACTTTGGGTGCACCGTAATCCCGTCCATGAAGTTTTGCTCCACAATTGGTGCAAAAAACATCGCTAGGTCTATATTCCGTTTTGCACCTATGGCATACAGTCTTTGCAGGAGGTTGTGCGGTAGTAGTTGCAGGCGGTTGAGTTGTGGTTGTACCAGATGTCGTTGGGGTTGCACTTACACTTTTCTTTGCACTTCTTCGTTGAATTACCGCGATTACGAGAATTACGATAACAACAAGGCCGATGACAACTAATATCGGTGTTACATCTCTCCAATGATCTTCATAGGTGACCTCTGTGTTGTAACTTACCTCAAAGGTGATTTCAACAGACTCTGCAGGATTGACAAAAGGATTCATATAAATGAAGAAATACCACGTCCCATCATGTGGAACTGGAAAAGTATCCGATTGTGGATCAGTAAAATGTTCTCTGACTTCATCGGCTTCTGCTACATTTATGTTGCCTACAGATGTATAGTCAATCTGAAAATCTACGCTGATTGATTCGGAGGACGGATTATACCATACAAGGTACCAATCTTCAGCGTGTGGGACCGAAAATTCATTTGAGTAACTTCCAGATCCAGTATAAAACTGTCTAAAATTAATTGTTTCCCAATTGTTCCACCGATCAAGTTCATTGGCATCAGCAATGAAAAATTCAATTTCTTCTTCTGATGTGACGTTAAACTCATATTCAAGAGTTGAACCGATTTTTAGAAAGTATCCAATGTACTCATAATCATGATCAGGGCCAACTATCATGTCACTTTCAGCGTAGCTTCCTTCGAGAACTTGATTTTCAGGTAAATTTTCAAACGGTTCATCCCAAATTAGAAACGTCACTGGACCTGGGATGGCTTCAACTCTATAATCTATAGTTTGCCCTTGTTTCATTGGTTCTCGTTCATACCAGTATTCATTATACCAAATAGTTTGTGTGTCTTGGTAAGTGACTGTTCCATTTGCATCACTACTAGCTAATGGGTAGGGGATAAACGCCATACTCAACAGCGGGAGAATAACTAACAAGGCAATGATTCCTAAGACTGCACCACCACCCCAGTAGACTGGGGCATAATACCATCTACGGTAGGGATAACCCCACCACCAATTCCAATACCACCAACGTCGATACCAAGGCCGATAATAACCGCCCCAATATCGATGATGACGTCTTCGATGGTAATTTCTTCCTGGACGAGATCGAGGAGCACGAGAAACCGTTCTTCGAGAGCCTGTCCTACCGAAAGGACGTCCAGATCTTCTGACTGAACCTACTCGGAAACTTCGACTTCCTCCTCGGAAGCCGCCTCCACGAAATCCTCCACCACCGCGAAAACCTCCTCCACCTCCACGAAATCCACCACCACCACCACGGGGCACTTTTTATTCCTCCTTTGTTGTGACAGCTGTCTCACGAAAGACGTAATCGCGAGAAACTGCTGCAAGAAGACATATAACGGCAATTACTGAAAATAAAAATCCACCGAAATCAATTTGAACATTTGAAACACGTAATACGTCCATAAAATCGAATGATATAAACAATAACCACTCTACTATAATACTTAATAAACCTAGTAGCACACCAATCGCTTGCCAATTTTTATTTATCTTTATCATCTTATAATCAGCATATGCCCATTGGAAAATCGCATAAACACTTACAAGACTAAGAACAATAAATGCGACACCATAAACTGACAATAGAAGCCACAATGCTCCGTATTGACCTTGAATGTCTATGAATCTCATCCAAAAACTAGCCCCACGAGCTTCAAACAGGTAATAGGTAGCAGTAAATCCACCTTGGCTAGCAATTGGGGCTTTAAGATAGCCTACTATTCCTATAAGAGGAGCAAAGATACCGAAAAATAAGTAAAGAACAGACATAAGTAAAGTGAAGCTGTAGTTTGCAAAGCGAGGATTAGATACTGCAATCAGTCCTTTTAAATCTTCATATTTTTCAGGTAAGTATCCCCAACAGTCAGTTATTGTAGCTACTCCAACTACTTCATCATTTTCTACAACAGGAACAATAGAAACATCTAAATCTCGCATACGTGAAAATGCCTCAGAAACGGTTGTAGATTTTGTTACGGGCTCAATAGTATACATAAGCTCTGTTACCTTGGATTCAGAGGATAAACCCTCAGCAACCATATTAGTTACAATATCAAAATCAGCAATGACACCCTGATACATATTATCGTCATCTAAGACAACTAAATCAGGAATTCCATTTTCTTTCATCTTTTTTGCTGCTTCTTGAACTGAAGCATTGGCTGAAATTGTAGCGTACTCATCATCAATCGTTAAATCTTGAACTAAGAATTCTTTTTCTTTTGACAATGTGAAAATTAACCTCCAACAATAAGATGTGTTTCGTTTCCAGAAAGGTTGAAAAGGAGAATATAAAGCTTTCAGTGATGGAACACTACAAGAATTGGATATTTAGATTCACATTTATATTAGAAGAGCAATGCATATATTACTTCATTGAGATATGCTTCTAAAGGCGATCTAACAGGTTTGTGTGTTCTTGTTATTTAGAAGAGATAAAAAATTGTTTAAACGGGGGGAAGTACTATTTGATCAACTAGCAAAGGAACTTCAGGTAGCGTCGGCAAAACTAGCTAAAGCAGTAATAACATGGTGCAATTATGAACAAGATCCTGAGGCACGTCTAAAAATCCTTAAATTGCAAGAAGAAATCATTGAAACTGAAAGACGATGTGACGATATTAAAGACGAATTAATTAATAGTATCTTCTCTAAAGGAGCTTATCTTCCCCAAGCTACAGAAGATCGTCACCGACTTGTACGCTACATGGACACAATCGTTAATCGAACTGAAGTTGTAATTAGACGATTATGTTCGAAACAAGACTTTCCGTCCCGTATACCCCATGAAATGCCTATTTTAGCAGAGAAAGTACACCGTTGTACCGATTATCTTCAAGATGCGCTCAAATACTTGGATATAGATTATGATAAAGCTCGAAATTTCGCAGGTAAAGTTGATGCTATGCGTGAAGAGGCACGAGATTTAGATTTCCATATTTTCGGACGTATTCATTCACCTGACTATTCTCCAAAAGACGCAGCGTATTTATATACGATTTCAGTTAGTCTTATTAAAGTAAGCGAAGCAGCAGAGCAAACAAGTGATTATATTCAAACAATGACCGTAAAATACGGTTAAATTTCTATAATTGAGGTTTCATTGTGTCGGATTTATTGATTCTCCTTTTCGCTGTCCTAATGGCTTTTGCAGTTGCATTTGCTGCAGGTAGTAATGACGAGATGATGGCTCCCGGAGTGGCTGCAGGGGTGTTTACTTTGCGAACTGCAGTGATCTTAGGGGCGATTTTTTCAGTTTTAGGGGTATTTTTAGGAGAAGCTGTTGTAGAAACTATAGGAGAAGATTTAGTAAAAGGCAATAGGTTGACGGATGCAATGGTGATTACCGTTTTGCTGGTAATGATAATCATACTTGTGGGACATGTAACAATTATGCCCCTACCGATATCTACTACTCAAACGGTGGTTGGTGCAATTGTAGGGGTTGCTATCGCAGCAGGTTTTTCCAATCCAGAATGGGGATTAAGTTCTGTTGATTACTGGGTGCTTTTTTCAATTTTTTTGGGCTGGATTCTCAGCCCCGTAATTGGGTTTATAGCTGCAGCTACGGTACATTTATGGATCAATCGTCTTGATGAGTCAGTCGAAGGACTCGCAGGTAAACAGAAAAAAGATCAGGTGTACATTTATGCTTTGGGTTTTTTCTTAATTATTAGTTCTGCATCAAGAGCTGGAAATGACGTTGCAAACTCTATTGCACCAGTTTTGGGCTTGAAATTACTCGAAGGTGAAACTACGACAACAAATTTATGGTTAATGATGCTGTTAGGCGGTTTTGGTATGGCCATAGGCCTAATAATAATAGGAAAAATTGTAATTCAGGTTGTAGCAAAAGAACTTGTTGAAATGAATCCAGCTTCTGGACTTTCTTCAATGATTTCGGTCACTCTGATAATGACATTAGGTACAGTTCTAGGATTCCCCTTAAGTGGAACTCATGTTCTAATTGCAGCAATGATTGCAGTTGGTTGGGCAGAAAAGTCACCTATTCAGAAACAGATGGTAAAAATGATAGTTGTATCATGGATAGTTACAGTACCAATTGCTGCTTTACTTGCTGCATTTGTTTGGTTTGGTGTCGATTGGATATTCGTTGCATTAGGTTTAGGAATATAAGACAAATTATTCCACTAATAAGTGTTTAAGAGATGATATTATCTCCTCTGTTGGAATATCACGAATTTTGATTGTTGAGATCCGTCCCATGGATTTTCCGTTCAAGTGACGATTTTCAACGTGCTGTTGAATTAATCCTAATCTATTCAAATCTCTCAGGTAAGCCCAGACTTGTGTTTGACGTCTAGGACGAATAGAAGCTTCCTCACACACGGTTTGATATTCCTGTTTCACTTGAGGAGTTGTAATAGATGATTGTTCACAGGTAGAAAGTAAACGTGCAATACTTAGCAAAATTAACTTCTGATGTGTATTTAAATCGTCAATCAAAGACCTTTCCACTGGTAAAACATCAACAATAGCTTTTCTTACGGTTTCCAACGAGATTTTTCTTTCACCTTCTTGATCTGTCAACTTTGCACTTTTCCATAATAGTTCGATTGCAAACCGTGCATCCCCTTTCTCTTCAGCAAGACTGGCAATTGTATCTAAAATTTCATCGTTATAACAATCTTCTCTTAAACCAAGTTCAGCGCGTGACGCTAAGATATCAAAAAGTTGATATCGTGTGTATGGGGAGAATGTAATGTAATTTCTACCGAGACTAGAAGCAGTGGACGAATCTAAATAAAATCTGAAGTTTTTATCTCGAGTAATTGTTAGGAGGTTGAAACGACTCTCTAATCTCTCCTTGACTCCATATTCCTCTCTCAATATTGGAGATTCTTCTAGTCTTGAAAGCGAATATAGAAAGTCAGTTCTTTCTTCTGGTAGAAGGTAGTCTATCTCATCAAGAGTTAGTAGAACAGTTAAATTTTGTTCATATAATAAAAGAGTGAACATCCGGAGCAATTCATCAACACTAAATCCCCTCAATGGAAATCCAGACACCAAATACCGTAGAACCGTGGTTAATATTAAATGGGGGGTTTTTGTCTTGCGACAGTTAATATGAAAGTACCTAAATCGCGGATCCCCATGATTACGAGCTCTAGCTAAGAATTGAGTTAATTCGTTTCCAAATGCATGCGAAATCACAGTTTTTCCCGTTCCCACTGCCCCATAAAGGATAACTTTCTTAGAAGAAGTAGTTGGACTTGTAATAATGGATTTAAAATATGAAACTAATGCTTTCATTTCTTCTTCTCTATGCCAGATGGAATGAGGAGTATAAGATGATGTAAATACTTTTTCTCCTTGATTTATATCCTCCTCACGAAAAACTGACTGATGAGTACCAAATAGATCAGAGAATGAATAATTGTTTGTTGGTGTTGTCATTATTTCAACTCGAACAGATTTGAGTCGGGACTAGATAGAAAGTAACCTTTTAATTCGCTAGTAAGTGAACAAATGATCTCTTCGTAAAAAAGTCTTGAGGACACAATTTTCAAAGTTCAATATTGATCTAACTTAAGAGTCATGATATTTCACTATTCAACGGTTAGTTTTGTATTGTTTAACACAAGGAGAAAAACTAGATAGATTTTTTACATCTTGTTTAATTTGTAAAAATATGGAATATCATTCTTGGAATTTTATCTTTAGAAATAATGAATAGAATTGAATATACGTGTAAAAAATGATCATTTTCACATTTTTTATTCAAGTGGTTTGCTTGTTGGAGAGTATACTGAATATGACTTTAAGTCTAAGAAAACACAGATTTATGTTTCTAGATTTCTGTAAGAGGTGAATGATCCTAGCATTTTCCTTGTTCGAATGGGTATTAAGAAATATTTTAACTATCCTTTCTGAATTTGTGCGATAATTCTGAACCATTCTGATGAAAGAGAGAGGAGATCGAAAATGACAAAGATAATCCAGACTCACCAGTTAACGATTACTTAATCTAGAATTAGAGATATTCTCCTGATTATGACTTTTATTGTGAAATAAATAGATAATAATTATTTATTGCGCTTCTCATTTAAAGAGAGGACCAATTTTGGATAATTTTAGGAATAGACATTAGTGAACTACATCTAAACAAAAAATCATTTGGAAATTATGCTCTGTTTAGTTAAAACGATGGATGAATCATATTCTCTTAACTCACTTATCAATTTACAGTGTGATTCAGTATGCCACCTCGTAAGAAAAAGTCAAACAATAATGATAAAACTACTGTTGAGAAAGGAGGAGAGTTGGAAGTGAAGATGTCAGAAGATCCATCTCCTGTTCCTGATGTAAGTTCGAATAAAGAGACATCATCCGGAAACATTGGTGATTTACCTGGAATCGGCCCAGCAACTGCTAAAAAATTGAGAGAATCTGGTTTTGGAACTTTGGAATCTCTTGCAACAGTTAGTATTGGCCAATTAGTTGCAGTAGGAAACCTTGGAGAAGCTACTTCTAGTAAAATAATTCAAGCGGCAAGAGATGCACTTGATTTCGGTTTTGTTTCTGCAGATGAAATACTAGAACGTCGACGTAATATGTTAAAGATCACTACCGGTTCAGCATCACTTGATGACCTTTTTGGTGGTGGAATCGAAACGGGTGCAGTTACTGAGCTTTATGGGGAATATCGGACAGGAAAAACTCAATTAGCTCACCAATTATGTGTTGCAGCTCAATTACCACGTGAGCTGGGAGGATTACGCGTTGATGGGCCTATCAAAGTAATTTATATTGATACGGAGGGTACTTTTCGTCCCGAACGAATATTGAATATGACCAAAAGATGGGAAGGAGATTTAGACGTGAAGGAAGTTTTGAAGAATATCATGCACGGTCGTGCTTACAATAGCGATCATCAAATGGTTCTAGCGGAAAAAGCTGCCCAAGCTAGTCAATCCGAGCCTATTGGATTAGTTGTAGTTGATTCTTTAATTGCTCATTTCCGTGCAGAATATATTGGCCGAGGAACGCTTGCGAGTAGACAACAGAAATTAAATCAACATATTCACACTCTGCTCAAAATGGCTGAGGTTGGAAATATGGCCGTCATTCTTACTAATCAAGTCCATTCTAAGCCAGATATGTTCTTTGGTGATCCAACATCCCCTGTTGGTGGACATATCGTAGCTCATGCGAGTCAGACGCGTGTTTACCTTCGCAAATCCAAGGGTGAACGACGAATCGCACGAATTGCCGACTCCCCTCTTTTACCAGAAAACGAAACCGTCTTTGCCATCACCAGTGACGGGATAATTGACGTAAACTAGCCTTTTCTAGGTTTTTAGGGAAACGTGATTCATTCCTTAAAAACCACCTTTTCTCTCAAGATTCTTAAATTCCAAGTAGAATTCGAAATCGCGTTGACTATTTGCTGAATAACCCTCAGTTAGTGTTTTCAGCAATTTAACTTTTGACTATGAATAGAATGATTCAGTAAAGTTAAGAGAATAATTAGGTCTAAATGAAAATGACTAAAAAACATCTTACATTTCTAATCACAGGCCCTCGCAAGTCAGGAAAATCTACGTTATGTCTGGATATTCTGAACTATGTTCGCAAGCTTAATTTCTCAGCTGGTGGAGTTATAACACTCCAAAATGCGGAACGATGGTTTTATTTGATTCAGAATGAACAGAAAGTTAGATTCGAAGCAAATAACGACGAACCATCAGTCAAAATCGGTAAATTCACAATAAGTAAAGACCATCTAAATCGTGCAAACCAATCTATTAAAGATGGATGTGATTCAGATTTTCTCTTCATTGATGAAATTGGCTTATTAGAAATGAACAGAAGGGGATATTTTCCCTTCCTTGATATGGCTGTCAAACGTGCAGGATGTAATATATTTGTTATTCGAGAGTCAATCGTCAATAATTTTATAGACGAATTTGGGTATAGTCGAGATAACATAATCCTCCGTTGCAACTTTAGTAAGAATCTCCCTCATTTAGAGCAGATAAAAAGAAAAATAGATAAGGAATACATCAACAAATGAAATAACATTTCGAGACTTGAGTTAATTTACCGAAATCGACCTAAAGAGAGGATATACAGATTGGCAAGTGAGAAATACATAGGTGCAATTGATCAGGGTACCACAGGTACAAGATTTATGATTTTCGATCATTATAGCAATCTAGTAAGCTCGCATTATAAAGAACATGCACAGATTTTTCCTAAACCAGGGTGGGTAGAACATGATCCAATAGAAATATGGAATAACACGGATTATGTTATACAACGAGCTCTTAAGGCGGTTAAAATATCTCTCAAGGACTTGAAAGCCATTGGTATAACAAATCAAAGGGAAACAACCGTTGTTTGGGACAAAAGTTCAGGGATACCAATTCATAATGCAGTCGTATGGCAATGCACACGAACAAGCAAAATATGTGAATCACTCAAGAAAGAAGGTTATGAGAAAGAAATTAAAGCTAGAACTGGTCTAGTAACTGCAACATATTTTTCTGGTCCAAAATTGCAGTGGATTTTAGATAAAAATCGTAAATTTCGTTCAAGAGCTGCAAACGAAGAGCTGTTATTTGGAAATATAGATACTTGGCTTATCTGGAATTTAACAGGAGGTACTGACGGAGGAGTTCATGTTACAGATTATTCTAATGCATCTCGTACAATGTTAATGAACTTAAAAACATTGGAATGGGATGATAATTTACTTGAAATATTAAAAGTTCCTCGGTCAGTACTACCTGAAATCCGCCCTTCAAGCGATTCAAATATTTATGGATATATGAAAACTACCAAGGGTGAAGGTCCACCAGTAAGTGGAGACTTGGGAGATCAGCAAGCCGCCTTGTTTGGACAAACCTGCTTTGAAAGCGGGAGTGCGAAAAATACCTATGGAACAGGGAATTTTTTGCTTTTGAATACTGGGTCCAGTTTGGTCCAGTCGGAATCAGGACTAATTACCACGGTTGGTTATGGAATTGAGAAAGAAATCTGTTATGCACTAGAGGGAAGCATTGCTGTAAGTGGAGCAGCAATCCAGTGGTTAAGAGATCAATTGGATTTCTTTGAGAAAGCTGAAGAGTCGGAGGAATTAGCCTCTTCAGTTACTGATAATGGAGGTGTATATTTTGTACCAGCATTTGTAGGCTTATTTTCCCCTCATTGGGATGTAACAGCCCGTGGTACGATGGTAGGTCTAACAAGAGGTAGCGATAAAGCACATATTACTCGTGCTGTGTTAGAGTCAATAGCTTTTCAGTCAGTCGACGTTTTTAACGCTATGGAAGTAGATAGCAAAGTTAAACTTACTAGTCTTAGAGTCGATGGTGGGGCTTCAAAGAATAATTTCCTCATGCAATTTCAGGCTGATATATTAGGAATCGAATGTGTTCGACCCAAAATTGAGGAAACAACAGCTTTAGGAGCAGCTTATGCCGCAGGATTAGCAGTTGGGTTTTGGCACGATTTACATGAGTTAAAAGAAAAGTGGGTGATTGATCGGGTTTTTAACCCAAGAATGAATGAAAAAGATCGTAATCAGTATCTTCATTATTGGAACAAAGCAATCACGAAGGCAAAAGGTTGGATTGAATCTAATTAGATGGAACCTCAACATTTTCTGCCAATTCAGTCAGCGTTTGAAATATTCTTGAAGGTGAAGATTTACTCAATATTCTTGAAGGAGCATAACCAGTTGTCAATCCAATTGTTGTGATACCAACATTATTTCCTGCAATAATATCGCCTCCTAGATCACCAACTATTGCACATAATTCTTTTTGTTGGTTAAGATTAAATATGTTAAGAAATTTTTCAATTCCATCTTCTTTTGAGCTTCCTAGATCTCCCTTAGTTAGGATATTTTCTTCTGGAAAGATTTTTTGGTTCGGATAGTGGTTTGACAAGAATAAATCAACTTTTCTCCGTGAAGTATAGCTAATTATCCCTAACTGTATTCCTAACTCCTTAAGTTTGATTAATCCTGGTATTGTCCCTTCTGTAGGTTCGGCAGAGGCAAATTGTTTTGAATGAGTTCGCGATAAATGCCAGAGGGCTCTTAAAGATTTTATCCTACTATAGCCCATTTTCCGAGAAACGATGTAAGAAGCCTTTATAATCTTCCATCTTATATTATTATCTTCAGGTACTAATTTTAATTCAATTACTTCTTCTGCTAGTTTTATTGTTTCTATAGGGTCTGTACCAAGGTAATCAGCTATCAAACCAAAATAGTAGGATTTTGTATCAACCAAAGTACCGTCAAAATCAAACAGGATTGCTTTTAGGATCACGGAATTTGGTTTAGGCATGAAATTTACATCCCTCAGTCTATTTAACCAACTTAATCAGGGTGAAAAGTATTTTCTGTTGGGAACTTAAATAAGATTCTGAACAGAGTAATCTTTCCCTTAATCATCTGTTAGTCTAACTCATCTATCTTGTGAATCCCTTATTTGATTAAGAGATAAATCAAGATGAATCCCAATTTGTCTCTTGGATAACAGTAAGTTTATTGCTTTAATCAATAACTGAGCTTAACATGCGTTTTGATCTTTCTAATCCCTTACTTGGATTATCAGAGCTAAACACACAGATTTGGGATTCACACGTCCATATATGGAGTGCTGATGCTTTTAACCCTTTATTAAAGATTGGTAAAAAGTATGGTGTGCATCGATTCATGGGGATTGCTGCTCCTGACGTAAAAAAAACTTTAGAAGATAATGGACACGGAGAAATTATTAATTTCGCATATTATCTCCCAATTGATGCGTTTGCAAAGCATGAACCAGAGAGAATACTCAAGGCGATTGATGAAGCACACTCAAAGGAATACTCGATGGTTAAAATGTGGTTTGGTCCGAGATTTTTAGACTTTTTTGAGGCCGATAAACCTTTTTCTCTTGATCACCCCATTTTCGATCCTACATTTGCTTTAATTGAAGAATATAAACTTCCAATGGATATCCATGTTGCTGATCCTGATGTATGGTATGACACAAAGTATCACGATGTGAAACGTTATAGATCAAAAGAACAAGCAATGAACGAGTTTCGACGAGTCCTTGAGAATCATGAATTCCTAAAATTAATTAGTATTCATTTCAATAGTTTTCCAGAAAATTTAGAGCAAGTAAAGAAAGACTTAGATAACTTTCCTAACCTTTATGTTGACACTGCTTCAACTAAGTGGATGATCAGAGAATTAGGAAAGAATATTGAGAAAACACAACAATTCTTTGAACAGTATTATACTAGAATCCTATTTGCAACTGATCTGTCTGTGGGTTGGGAAGATCGTGATGAGAAGTATTTAGCTACTCGTTATTGGGCTCAAAGAATTTTTTGGGAAAGTAAATGCCGAAATATAGAACTTCCTTTTCCAGATGACGATAATCCTAATCCTCCAACATATATTAATGGTTTGAATTTGTCTAAGCAAATATTGGATCATTTCTACTGGAAAAATGCAGAAAAATTTTTTGAAACAAATGGTTCATTATAGGTAGTTTACGATGTGTACTCGATTTAATGTAATACAAATCGGTTTAGGGCCGATGGGTAAACTTATTGCCCACTTATTAATTTCCCGCAATAATATTAACCTTTTAGGGGTCGTAGATATTGATCCAAAATTTGAAGGCAAATTTTTAAGCGATATTCTAGAAACGAAAGCGGATCAGAAAATCCAAGTGAAGAATAGTTATAATTCTATTGATAAGAAGGACCCAATTGATGTAGCTGTTGTTGCGACTTCATCCTCGTTAACAACTGTTACTCCAACGATTGAGGAGATTATTAGAGATGGAGTAAATGTTATTTCAATTTGTGAAGAGCTTTCTTACCCGTATGTACGTTTTCCTGACCTTTCACGGAAATTGGACAATCTGGCAAAAGAAAATCAGTGTTCTATTATCGGAACAGGTATAAATCCTGGTTACTTAATGGATTTGTTACCGATCGTATTAACAGCTCCGTGTCAACAAGTAAACAAGATTAAAATTACTCGAATGATGAATTCTTCAAGAAGAAGAGAACCTTTCCAAAGAAAAATAGGTACAGGATTATCTATCAGCAATTTTCAGAATAAGATTAGTACAAAAGAAATAACTGGACATGTAGGGTTAACTGAGTCTATACAGATGATTATTGGGGCATTAGGTCTACCTTTTGGTGAGATTAAGGAGTATCCACCTGAACCAGTTTATGCAAAAAAGGAGTTTTTTACTACCTATGGAGTCAAGGTGCACAAGGGGGATGTTTGTGGGTTAAAAAGCAGTGCAATACAAAAGAATGTAGAAACAGGAAGAAATTTTATTATCATGGACTTTATTGCATATGCAGGGGATCATGAGGAGTACGATAGTATTGATATTGAAGGAGTACCAAACATCAGTCAAAAAATAGTTGGAGGTGTACATGGTGACCTTGGAACTGCAGCTATGGTGGCTAACTTGGTGCCTCATGCCTATTATTGTAATCCTGGGTTATATACCATGAAAGATATCCCTGTTCCATGCAATACTAGTAATGTAATGAAGAAATGAACTTTTGGATTCTCAAATAGAATCAACTTTTATACAAACATTTTTACTCTATAAATCGTTGAGTTCATCTACTGGACTTTTCTAGATGTGATACCTTTGGCAACAATGGATGAAAGTAACGAATCCAAATTGCGAAAATATGGATTAGAATTTATTAAGGATTTAGCAAAGGATAGAAAGATCGCAATTCAGACATTAGGAGTGTCTATCAGTGGTTTCAAGAATGATCTCTTGAATCAATCCAAAATTATCACTAGGCATGAAGATCGTCTTCATGTTGATGCATTACTCAAATCCTTTGATGAAGACGTAAACAGGACAATAGAAAGTCAATTGACTCGTATAACTATGAGCTCTTTTAATTGGATAAAAAATATGCTACTCCAAGATGATTTAAGTGGGAGTGTAGATTCAGGTGAGATTCTCAGTAAAGAAGATCAGGAACGGTTAAAAAGCCAAACTAATGAGCTATCTAAGCTCAATCATCTAAATGAATCATTAAAGGAGCAATTAAAATCCAAAGATAAGGAATTTACAGAGCTCCAAGCACGCTTTACCAGTTCCCAAAATGAAATGCAGAATCTTCTGATTGAAGAAAAAACTACTAATGAAAATTTATCATTTCAGTTGGAAGAATCATTAAGCGAATTAAGTGAGAAATCGACAAAAGCCTCCGATAAAAACGAGCTTTTTAGTTCGCTAGAAGAGAAGAATGCCTCGTTGGAGATGGAAATCATTGAAAAAACATCTGAAATAAATAGATTAACCTCATTAATGGATTCTCAAGCATCAGAAGCAATGGCAACATGGGCGAGTGCATATTCTGAACAGCAAGAAGAGTATCAGAAGTTAGTTCATGAACAACAAGAGAAATACAAGTTTCAAGAAGAGCAATTCCAAATTTCAATGGCCAAAGTGAAAGAAGAATATGAGGAGGCTGCAAATTCACGTTTAAGAGAAAAATCGCAACAATTCCAAAGTGAAATCCAAGGACTCGAGTCAAAACTAACAGAAATGCAATCAAAAAAAGCAGAATTGTCAAAGGAACTCCAAGCCCAGATTGCAGAATTAACCTCAAAAAACTCCATGCTGGAGGAAAAAACAAGTCATATGGATAAACAAGTAACAGAGCTATTAGAATTAAATGATAGCTTATCTAAAGATATCACGAATTATAAGATTCAGGTAGATGAAATTAAATCTGACCTAGAACAAACAAAAGGTCGTGCAGAAGATATTAAACTTGCTAAGATAACAAATCAGGCATTGAATAAAGCTAGGAACATTAATGATTATATTGAACAAGTATTATCCTTATCGAACTACGCACCTATCACCATTCTAATCCGTATGAATGGAGAAATGAGTTTAGATGCATTAGCTAAGAGTGTCGGTATGGATCCAATCGTATTAGAAAATCAGCTTAAACCACTTCATCAACGCGATCTTATTGACCTAAAACATGATGGACGAGTTGTAGCGAATATTCCCATAACTGAAGAGTGAATATAACCACTCCAAGGAGGAGAAGAGGTCAGTATACTATGAAATTAAGACTAGAATTTGAAATTATTGGATTAATTTACACTCCTTTCGAAACAAAAGAGGGAATGCCTATTCAATCATGTTATTCAAATGAAAAAGGACGGATAGGAATATTTCCAGAATATTCTGCTGGATTGAAGGATCTAGATAATTTTTCCCATGTTTACTTGATTTATTTTTTTCATAAAGCTCAAGAGAAAAAATTAACAGTACACCCATATTTAGATTCTAATCCTCGTGGTATTTTTTCTACACGTGCACCGATTAGACCGAATCCCATTGGGATATCGATTGTCAAATTAGAAAATATTGATCATTCCAAAGCGAAGCTATGGGTTGAAGGAGTGGATATGTTGAATAAAACCCCGCTTCTCGATATCAAACCATATGTACCACATTTTGACCATCGTGACGCAACTACTGGGTGGATCTCGAAATCCAATTACAAGATTACAGACTCTCACATATCAGATGATAGATTCTAATCAAGTTATTGTGATAGATCCTTGGTTACTTCTGCAAGATCCATCTTAACCCCTTGAATAATTGCAGGGATTTGCGAAATCAAAACAATTAGCAAAACACTAACCCACAATAACAACCAAGTTTGGTTAGATACGACTATTGAGAAGTAGAATACTCTTAAGGCGTTGCTAAGTATCCAATCTGCAAGCCAAAGGCCTGGGAGGATCCCTCCTAGTATACCAAGAATAGTCTGAAAAAAATTCTCGATTGAAATAATGAATAAAAATTCCAAGTCGGATAAGCCAAGAGTTAGCATAGTAGCACTTTCACGTGATCGTTCTTGAAAATTTATGTGAATTGTAGTAAATATTGATGCTCCTGCCAGTAAGCATGCAAATAATATGAAAATCACAATAATTACGTTAAACGCGGTTAAGGTTAGATTAATAGAAGTTCGTAAATCATATCCGAAGGTAATTGATCGAATTTCACTAAGAGAACTAATTTCTGATTTAATATTTTCTAATGTTGTAAGATCATTCGGATTTTTAACTTTTAAGATTAATTTTGAACAGGGGGATAAATCAATATTAAGAAAAGATTCTTTGAAAATGTCAATACCCATAACATCGGTTAATGTTGGAATGGTAGTATACACAATACTCCCCCAGATTTCTTTAGAAACTCCTGAAACATTAATATTCCTGTACCTATAATTAATTTTTTCAGGGTTACTAGAGAAAGAAAGAGTTTCCTTGTTTTGAGTAACAAGCGTTTTTAGATAGTCTAAAGATTCGTTACGCCCACGGTCACCTCCTCCCCATAAACTCCAAATAGATTCTGCTGCTTCTAGGGCATAAGAAAGGTATGGAATTCGTGGATATCCGAATGAAATATTACTACCAGTTGATGAACGTAAATCTCTTGCTAACCCTGATGTGAGTACAAAGCCATTTTTTGAGAGTAATTGATCATCTTGGGAACTCCATTGAAAATTATGAGTACTGGGAGAAGAGGAGTTCCATGCCATAATTAAAACTTCTTCCTTCCGATTATTGGCCTCAATGATAGATGGTATTTCTAAAACGGGATCAACTGACTCAACTCCTGGAAGACTTTCAATAAAGTTAATATCATCGCTTAATCCAAGATCTGCAAATTTAAAGCCTTCAAAACTGACGGATATATGGTACTGTGAGGTTTCAGTAAACTGTTTTGAGATTCCACTATTTATTGAGTCATTAAAGGCACCTGAAACTACCAAAATCATCACAGAGGCAGAAATGGCTATAATGGTAGCAATAGTCCGAGATTTCTGTCTAAATAAATTGCGTACGGGTATCGTAAATCGTATACGAAATGAACGAATATGTAGAACTCTTTCAAACAATGAGAATCTCCCCTTACTAATGACAACATTTCCTTGCAGAGCTTCTCGGGGAGACAGTTGGTTAGCTTTAATGGCCGGAATGATCCCACTAATAAAGGTAATACTCGTTCCAATTATAAAGGCATTAAGTATTACTCCAAATTGTACTTCAATTGAAATTATGGTAGGAAAATTCATAAAGTAGGCGTAAATCCAAGTAATTCCTCCGGATAAGATAGTACCAAGGATTATACCAATGGTACTACCAAGGACTCCGATTATTAGAGAGAAAGAAGCATAATGAAGGAGTATGTCCATAGGTGTGTATCCAAGACTCGAAGCAATACCAATAATCCGTCGTTGACTTTGGACTTGACGATTTAAAGTAATAAAAATTGCTATACTTGCTACACCCAAGATTAAGATTGGAAGGACTAAAGCAATTTTCTGAATTTCTTCTAAATCCATGTTTATTGCCCAATTTGATACTTGATGCTCTTGAAAGATAGGTAGGGTGAAGGAATTATTGGTGTATTGATTGAGTTTTGAATAGAAGTCAGAAATTAGTATTTCTTGTTCTTCAACAGATAAATGGTCAGAATATTTGAGGATAATATTGTTTGCAAGACCAGTGAGGTTAGTAAATTCCTGTAAGAATTTTAGAGGTAAATAGATGATACCATATCTATTACTCGGTAAAAAATCATGACGAGATGGGATTACGATTAGAGCTTCTGGATTATAAACAATTCCCTGAATTGTAAAATTAAATTGCTGACCATAAATCCTGGTTAAAAGGGAATCATTGATGTGAAGATCGTAAGAACCTGCGTAATGTGCCTCCAATAAGATTGAATTATTATCAAAATCATTAACGCTCCTAGGTTCCTCTTCATAAATAAAACTGTTTACTCTTTCGTTGTTGGATAAACTCCAATTTATTCCAACAGCTCGACCTTCAGTCAATTGGGAACGCGTAATATCATTTGATTCGAATGAAGAATTATATCCAGAAGCTACTAATAAACGATAGTCAATCTTCTCTATTCCAGGATTATAATGCGAATAATTTTTTGTAAAAAATTCTACATCTGTTATATTATACCAAACATCAGAATGTGTATTGATCTCTACATCAGCAAAATTTGTTTTTGCATATATCTTGTCCAAAGAAGCATAAAGATTAGTATATCCCATGGTAAGAGTAACATATGATCCCACTCCAAAGATACAAAGGAAGAAAAGTGCAGAGAATAATAATTTCTGACGTTTGATGTCACCAACTAATTTTTTACGCCAATAACGAGATAGAAAGTTCATGAGTGGTGTTTTCCCTTTCGAATCTTACCATATGAGTCTGTCCAAATCATCTTGTGGAATTTGTTCATAAGTTTCTATCCCCCCCATTTGTAGAGAAATTACATAATCAGCGATTTTTGCCAGTTGGCTATTGTGAGTTGCAATGATAAAAGTTTTTTGAGTTTCTTTGTTTAATTCTTTCATCAATTTTAATACTTTGATACCTGTGCGAAAATCCAAGTTACCAGTCGGTTCATCAGCGATTATTATCGGAGGATTTTTAGCCAATGCTCTTGCAATGGCAACTCTTTGCTGTTCACCCCCACTCATTTGACTAGGAAAGTGATTGGCTCGATGTGTTAGTCCAACTTTTTCTAACCATTCCAAAGCAGTAGCATGAATTTCCTTTGTATTATATGAGCGATTTCCTGATGAATCAGGTACACCTACTAACGCAAGTCCAAACTCAACGTTTTCAACTGCTGTCAAGGTTGGTATTAGATTAAAAAATTGAAAAATAAACCCAATTTTATGTCTCCGAAATTGAGCGCGTTGTTTTCGAGTTAGAAAGGAGATATCAACCCCTTCAATCAGAATTCTACCTTTAGATGGGGTATCAATAGCACTTATTAGATTTAATAGCGTACTCTTCCCTGTTCCAGATGGGCCAATAAGAATTACGAATTTCCCTTTGCCAATTTCTAAGGAAAGGTCAGCAAGGGCATTAACTTCCACTTCTCCCATTGTATAGTCTTTGGATACGTTTTCAAGATTAATTAAGGACAATTCTGACACCGGAAAGAACTCACCTATGATACGGGCTGGATAGAATTTTAAAAATTATCTCCCAGATATTAATTAAAATTACTTTTGGTGTCAGGAATGAAAGAAGTAAATAGTGTGAAGTTGAAAGTCAATGACAAGTCAATTGGTATTAAACAGTTTGTACAAGACTTTATAGGACAATCTGTTTTTGGAATGGTAAATTCCTTACGTGTAAAAGGAATGGAAATTAATAAAATTCTTGTAGAAATTGAATATAAAGAAAAAGAATGAGTATTCCTCTAAAATATATCTTGATGAGGAAAAAAACGGTGGGATTAATTCCCTAAAGAAAAATTATTCTGAAATAATACATTTTGTCTTTTCAGCATCGATCAGATTGTGATATTTCTTATGTTGACTAAAACTTTGGTTTTCAGCCATGTGTTCCAATCTGTGTTCAAGACCTTCAAGTAATATATGCTTCAACATGTTTTCTTTATTAGTAAATCCTAATTCGAATAGTGTAAAAACAGAATCGAAGTAGTCAACCAATTCTTCGGGTAATTCAATATCATATTTCATTGTTGTCAAATCCTTTTAATTAATTAAGCTCTGCAAGGATAGGAGTACATTTTAAAAAAGTCGATACGAGATTCAACGAACACTACTAAATATTCCACAAAGACGTAAGGGTTTACTAATAAGAAGACTCAGGTTTCATTGGTGGAGCGAATTCTGTATTTAGTGGTTCTTCTTCAATAAAAATTGCTAAGATGATATAAAGAATAATACCTGCGGCATATGGTATAACTAAAAGAATAAACCCAATACGAATAAGAATCGGATCAATATTAAAGTGCCTCCCTAAACCTCCACAGACACCTGCTACCCATCGATCTTCTCGAGTTCGGTACAGTTTAGGTTGGGTTACATGTTCTCGACCAGAATGTACTGATCTAGGCTGATAATTTGTACTATCTGATATTTTTCCTTTTTCTACCTCACTCCCGCAGTTACTACAAAAAATATCATCAATATTCAGTTTTTGACCACAATTAATGCAATAATCAACCATACTGAGAAAACCCCAAAAAATTGAATGTAGATTGAATTCAATTAAATCCTTCAAAATATCCTTTTTAAGTTTCTTATCTAGCAACTCTATAGGATCAGAGAATAATTTTGAGAAGAAAGGAAGACTAATAGATCAATGAACTCGTCTAAACAGCTAGTAGATGTTTCACATGAAATAAGAGAATATTTTGAACTAATTAGTTATCCTCATACCCTTTTACATACTTTTTCTTTTCCTTCTCTCCTTATAGATGCTGAAAATTCCAGTTTCAAAGGTTTCTGGGAACTTATTGAGCGTAATAACTTGAGTTGCTATCAGCTTGTTCTAAAGATTCAGGATCATCAACTTTCATGTTTTTACTTGGATCTTGAAACACCGTTGATATTTATCCCGTTAATTGAAAATCTCATTGAACAAGAGACACTCTCCTTATTTCTGCTCTTCTTAAAGTCTGTAAGATCACAGCTCTTGACAATTTACAATCAAGAAATAGAAGAATTATTGATTAATATAGTCGAGGAATCAGATGATAACACATTTCACGTATTTAAAGCTGAAGAACAGCAAAAGCAAGAATTAAGGACTATTGTACTAAAAAAGGGGAGAAAAAAGAAGCCTTTCGGAATTTTAAGTGAAAAAAATAAATTAAACACTCTCACAGGAAGGGAATGGCTTCGTATGACAAAATCTTGGACTATCGTGAGGCCACCCCCACGCAAAAAGAACGAAATCCTTCATCCTGCAAAATTTCCAGAACTTTTGGTTCGTAAATTTATCACATTCTTTACTAAGCCAGGGGAATTAGTACTAGATCCTTTTTTAGGTAGTGGTAGTACAGTAATTGCTGCTAAGCAAAGTAATAGAAACGCCATTGGGATAGAACTATCGGAAAAATATGTTCAGATAAGTAAGGAACGTCTTTTAGCTATCAAATCTCTTCCATACAGTCCACTGTACACTACTCGAAAGGAGGGGTATTGGCACGTAATCCAAGGAGATAGCTCAAAAATCTCTGAATTATGGACAAAACGCAAATATACTAAGATAGATTTCGTTATAACCTCCCCACCATATTGGAGTCAATTAGATCGTACAGAGATGCGTCAAAAAGGGCGTAAAGATAAAGGGCTTGATACGAAGTATAGTGAAGTTAATCAGCGTGATCTGGCAAACATAACAAATTATGATCGTTTTCTAGAGATTCAAAAAGATATATTTCTTCAAATTTATGATCTCGTGAAACCTAAAGGATATTTAATGGTCATAACGAATAATGTATTTACCACTGGTAAGCTTTTTCCCTTAGCGTATGATACTGCGACAAGTATATCTTCAATCGGATGGGTTTTAAAAGATGAAAAGATTTGGCTACAAGACGATAAACGTCTTCTAGCATTGGGAGTCAATAATGCTTGGGTAGGCAATAGATGCCATCAATATTGCCTTATTTTTAGAAAAGAATGAGGCTACAGTAGTTTTTCCATTATCAGATATGGAAATGTCTTTTCAGGAGGGTGATCAGTAGTAAGAAGTCTAAAACCAGATTGATCAACAAATCCAGTTAAGATACTAGGGTTTATACCAAAAGGAAGATCAATTCCATATTTCATGAAGAAATCTTGACTAAAACTTACCTCATAGTACTTCTCACACTGTTTAAATTCCATTGAAAGGAACCAGTTATGTACTCCCTCATCTTCTCTAAATGAAGCTTCCAATCTCTTAATCCCGTTTTTCTTTTTTATTCGGACAATTGCGGAGTGAAGGAGTTGAGTAGCAATTTTTTGTCGTCTATAGAGAGGATGTACTCCAAGAAGGGTTATCTGACCACAATTTTCATTATTCTCGTTGCATAATTGTTCTGTTGGTGGAATTGATTCTATATCCAGAAAACCGACTATTCTATTCCCGCGAAGAGCTACTAGTTCTAATAGGGAATTCTCATATCGTGGTTTAATCTTTAAGATTGTATCAAAATATAATGAGGAATAAAAAGTCTCCTTCATACATTCTAACCATTGAAGCTCGTACTTAGATGAATAATCCGCAATCTGATACTTCATTGATTACACCACGTTATTTTACTGGTCATGAATCATTTATATGCTTTAATTCCCATTAATCACACGTTCCGCCTCTTAATTACTCCTCCGAAACAGAAACGCTAATAATCGTTAATTTCTCTTGAATTAATTCGATAAATTCAGATCTTGCACCAGTAATAAACTTTAAACTTCCCACTATTTCATGACCTCCGCCCTCAATATTAGCATGAGGCAGATCTTCTGCTAGAGCTCTCACAAGATTCGGAAAATCAAGCTTAACATGTTGCGATCGAAATATCGCAAAATCAGGGCCTAAACCAATAGTCACGAGTGGTGCATCTGGATTAAGTCCACCAAGATGGTCAAATAAACTACCAGTTATTTTTCCAGGGGGAGGATAATCAAATCGACTGGCAAATTGTTCGACATCTAAAATTGCTAAACGTATTCCATTTGGTAAAACAGTCTCTTGACAATATTCAAGAGAAATATGAAGTTGTTTTTCTAAAAGGTCTCGGGCTTCTGTAGCTAATAGTTTAACAAAAGCTAGTTGACGTTCATCTGTTCCCTTTATTCCAAGAAGATCCGTTAATAATAGCCGTCCAGGAGAAAACTTAAGGAAATATGCCTGATAGTCAACAGCGATAGCAATATCTGACAGGAAAGATTGGGTATAATTCCGTTCACTTGCAAACTCTAAGTATTGCTCAAATTCTGCTCCTTTAACTCGATCACCTATACCAGAAATCGCTGGAATATGGATTAGATCATCTGTGACTGCAGGATTAATGAAGCGAGCTAATTCTACTCCTAGCATTCCCGTACAAATGTTATAATCACCACCAGCATAGTAATTATTTAAGTGATTACTCACAACTTCTTGAACAGAAGCCGAAGGAAAGTGATGATCAACAACCATTACTTCCATATTATAGGTTTGCAGCAATTTATAGGAAAACAGACTCTCTTCACTACTTCCTGTATCGAGCATTAGAACTATTGGGAGTTTATCTCCAAAACGATTTTCATCTTCTAATGCAAAGTTAACATCGCGAACTGCATCCAAAGGATCATAAAAAGGAGGTTTGTTAACTGTTCGTTTAATTAAATGGCGGAGTTTATCCTCATCAAGTTGTTGGTAAGTATCCATCCATAATTGACGTAATGATAATTCTACTGCAATACCTGCACAAATCCCATCACAGTCATTGTGATGACGAATTATGATTGGTTGAGAGTCAAAAAATGCTCTTCGGAGACGTTTTGCTACCGCGATAAACTTAGGCTTTAGGAGAGTAAGAACATTCGATTTTACCAAGAAATCAATATTCTGAGGTTCACTAATAGAATCTAAGTGTCGCTCCAATTTTTTTGTAAATGCGTTTGAATACGCTTCCTCTACAATAAACATATTGACAATTTCAATTTGCTCTGCTCCTCGATGAACATTAAATTGCCCTGCTACTTCAACAATATCCCCTACAGACATTTCATTTACAAAATCTAAGCGAAAAGCTGCCGCTTCAATATTTCCAGTTTCATCAAGCAATGTGAATACTTTGGGTCCATTAGGAATTTGGCGAATGTTTTCTATCCGAGCCATAAAAGAAAGATATGCTCCAACTTCTCGTTTTTGATGGATTTTCTCCAAAGGTATTGGATCGTGAAGTCTTTTAACTGGAAAATCGTCAAATTTTTTGATTTGGAGATACTCAAACTCAAATTTTTCTCCTTTTTTATTTAGAAGCTTCACAATTACTGTATCAGCAATTTTCCCAGAAAAATGTTTATCTCTTACTAGACCCTCAATTTTTGGGGCTAATTGAACAAAATAACCGAAATCGGTTATTGTTACTACTTTCCCAATATATAAACGCTTGAATTCAACTGCTTGCTTTGTTACTGGAGGAATTAGCTGGTAAAGCGTAATAGTTTTATGACAACTTGGACAAACATCACTTTGGTTGTTTTTTAGAAGATTTCCGCATATAGCACATTTAAATTGAAGTGTTCCTGTTCCCGAACATGTAGGACAAGGTTTATCTTTGTTTATTTCGATTTTTCCAGAACCTTTACACTTTGAGCAGATATCTTTGGGATTAGGTATTCCTCCTCCAATTGTAATTTTAGTGGATCCCATTCCACGGCATTGAGGACATTTTTTCTTTGTTTTGGTAGTTAAAATACCACTTCCTTTACAACGAGAGCAGGTTTTAGATGTCATGAATATTTCTCCAAGGTAACGCCAATAGCCTATCCATTATTTCGTAATACACTTAATAGCATAGAAAAAGGAGTATTTATTAACATAAAGGCAGATTTATTTATATTCAAAGGATTTGCATCCACTAGTAAAAGTTAACCACTACAAATTCTTTATCTTAAATCCGTGAGAATAGGGTAAAAATCTATTAGGAAGCGCATCACATGGGTAAACGATCAAAAAAGAGACCTAGATATGAAGAATTGCTGATATTCTCTGATACACATATATCAAAATTTACTGGTTTATTTCATCAAGATGCGTTTGAAACGGGAGCAATTTTAATTAATAAACGACTAAAAAAGAATCCTAATGCATTAGTGTTACATTTAGGAGATATTACTGACTCTGGTACTTACGAGGATTTTGAATTATCGAAAGAAATCTTACAAACTCATTTTCCAACAGTAAGAGAATTGTACACCATTCCAGGAAACCATGATATGAGAAATATTGGAGATCAGCTATGGAAACGATTTTTTGGTGATCGACAATTTTACATCGACACCCGAGAAGCGGGAGGAAACATGGTGATCTTAGGAATAGACTCTTCAGAACCTGATGAAAATACTGGACGCATAGGTGATCGTGGAATCGAAGCAATCGCCGAGCTTGAGACAATACCTGACGATGTTCTGAAAATCCTCTGTTTTCACCATCATCTCTTACCCATCCCTAGTACAGGAAGAGAGAGATCTATGATATTAGATGCTGGAGATGTTTCTCAAGTGATATGGAGTGCTGGTATTGATGTTTTAATAACTGCGCATCGACATTATCCCAATGTTTTTTCTTTGTCGAATGGTGAACGCAGAGCATTATTGATCAATTCTGGTACGTTTAGTAGTTTCAAAACGAGGGGAACAGCAGGTCATACATTTGTCGATATTATTGTTAAGGATAAGAATATTAATGTTCAATTTCACGGAAGCGATACATATTCAAAATTCTTAACTGCTAATCAAGAAACTCAGCGAATATGGAAAGGAGAATTGGCAGTAAAAGCAGGTTTTTTGGTACCAGGGGAAAAATTAATTTCAAAAATATGTCATTTCTCTGACACACATTTTACTAATGGAAATGACTTCTTAAGCAAGATATATGACCTAGGCATTAAGATGATGTTACGAGAAAAACCTAATGTCCTTATTCACACAGGAGACTTAACCAATGACTCCTATCCCGAGGATTTCGCTTTAGCTAAACAAAAACTTAGAGAATTGAGTGAAGTAGGGGTACCCTATCTTATTGTTCCAGGAACTCGCGATTTACAGCCCTTTGGGCGGGAATTGTGGGTACAACAGGTGGGTCCTTTGGATCCAATTTATGAGGATCCAGCAGTACGTATTTTAGGGATCAATACAGGTGCTGATGGTGCTGGTCATGTCGGCAGAAGCCGTATGAGAATGATTGAACACGAATATGATTGTTATGGGAAATATAAGTTCTTTTTCGTTGCTATGCATCACTCGGTGTTACCAATTCCTAGAAGTTACTTCAAGAGAGCTGTAAAAGATGCGGGTGATGTTATCCAGTTTCTCACATCCCATAACGTACCGCTTGTTCTTTCAGGTTTGGAACATTATGCAACGACCATGCAAGTTGAGAATACTGTATTTGTCAATGCTGGGACATTTTCAAGCAAAAAAATTCGTTCACGACGTTTAAACACATTTAATGTAATTTCTATTTATGAAAGTGGTCTAATCAATGTGGAAGAAGTGGAGATTCATTCTGGGACACGTCATAAACTTGGTTTATTTCGTACTTCACTCTCATGTGGAGATAAGGAAACCAAGATCCCGAGAAGCTAATCTAACTGGAAATCTTCTTGTGCTTTCGGAGTATAATTATGGTTATTATCAAAGAAGCCACCACTTCGAGTAAGGATAGGTTTATTTTTCTGAAAAAGCCTGAGGTGTGAGATGTGGTTGTTGAATCCACTCCTTCAAATATTTGTGCTAGTTCAAGAGCTGCTGAGGCGTTAATAATCCCAAATCCAGTTTCTTCATCCCAACCAACTTCACCGATGTCCTGAGCAGTAGTACGGAGAATAAATCTGATATCTTCTACTTGTAGATCTGTTCTTATAGATCTTATGAGCCCAATGATTCCAGCAACATGAGGAGCAGCGTAGGATGTTCCAGATCCATAACGATAGCTACCTCCTATTGACGTACTTTTAATTTCACTTAAAGACTGTTGACCTCCAGGAGCTAGTATCTCAAGCTCTTCACCAATATTACTGTATTCAGCTTTTTCTCCATCAGAATTAGATGCACCTACAGCGATAACCTCTGAAAATCTAGCTGGTAATACAACAGACTCATTTCCCCACTCAGAATTACCACTTACTCCAACTACTGGAATATTAGCTGATATTGCATTACGGATACTATCAAGAAATCCAGGAGGGCCAATCAGTAAATCAAGACTCATTAGAATAACTGAAGCATTCTTCTGAACCGCATAATCTACTGCTTCTTTCATTCCCTGTGGATTAGGAATAAGAGTTTGTTTATCAACAACCCGTAAAGCCATTACCTTAAATTGGGGAGAAATTCCTATGACTTCACTATCATTTGCTGCAAGGATTCCTGCAATAAATGTACCATGATGATGAATTTCGTCGTTAACTTGCCAACCTGGATTACTGTCTTGATTTACCCAGTCCCATCCAAAATAATCATCAGTATAACCGTTTTTATCGTCATCTAACGAATTGTTGGCAATTTCTCCAGTATTGATCCATCTATTACCAGATATTGCTGGATGAGAAAAATCAACACCTGTGTCAATTACAGCGATAGTTACGTTAGTACTTCCCGTTGTTATATCCCATGCTTTAGAAAGGTAGATTTGTTGAAGATTCCAAGGAAGTGTTGAAGATCTTGCAGTAATCTGTGAATATTCTTGGTTTAAGTCATTAGGAACGATCATGAGTAATATGAATACAAAAAGCAACGATTTCATTGAAACCATTAGAATCCACAGATAATGCACTTTTACAAAATTATAAACATTTGGCTAGTAACCTGATCTCTTTAGAGGTAAAAAATGGATACATTCACATGTTATAACGTGGAGATAGCGGGAAAATTAACATGAGTTCACCACGTGAGCGCTTTTTTACTACTTTAGAGTGGAACCGGTAAGAATCGAAAATCTTAACCATTCGAGTTAAATCTTCACTTGTGATAAGAAAAGTGAAAACAGGCGAGTCCTTATTAATCTTAATCTCGATTTTTCCAAATGCATCTTTTACCCCTCCTCGTTTACGTTTCTCCCATTTATTAAAACGAATATGAAATACTTCTCCATATTGAAACTTTTTACGAAGGTATAATGATCTTGTTAGTATAAGATCTTTTAAAGATCCTTTAGCAAAAAAAAGAGAATATTTGTTGAACTGGAGGGATTGATAATGGTTTGGAAGAGAATATTGGATGAGAAAAGGCCAACTCGTTGGAACAACTAGTAATGCGTACCATTCAAGGAGAAGGAAGGAAAACAAACCCACAATGACTGTTGAAAGCAGAATATCTCTTAAGAAGCCTCTGGTGTTGCTAACGTCGCATTTATATATAATTAATTTATCTTGTGAGGGATAAAACTCCCCATTCTTAATTGATTGATCTTTACGTTGGGCCATCAGTAATCTCAACAAGGTATATCGCTATTATGAATACTCTTTGCTAGATTATGAAACTCTTATAATTCCAAGGATAGAAAGCGTTCTATGTGAAATTGAAGAGGAAAGTGTATGCAGTCAGATCTTTCATGCTTTTTTCATCCTGAATCGATAGCAATCGTTGGTGTCAGTCGAAATACGACCAAAGCAGGATATGGAATATTAAAAAACGTATTATGGACATTTTCTAATACAGAAAGGATATATCCGATAAACCCTAAGGCAACAGAAATATTGGGATTAAAAGTATTTCATTCGCTTAAAGATATTGAAGAAAATATTGATTTGGTTATCTGTTTTGTCACACCAAAAGTCATTCCCGCTTTATTACACGAATGTAATGAAAAAGGAGTAAAAGGGGTAATTATTGAGAGTGCTGGCTTTGCAGAAATAGGTGAAGAGGGAAAAAGAGTTCAAAATGAAATAAGTCGGCTTGGGAAAGAGTTTAACATACGTATCTGGGGAGGAAATTGCATGGGAACAATTACGGATGAATTGATAACCACATTCGAGCCAATTACTGCAGATATGAGACAAAAGGGAGTAGTATCAATAGTAGGGCAATCAGGATATTTTTCAGGTGCAGTAATACTGCAAATGTTTACAGAACGTTATCTGGGAGTACGAACAGCCGCATCAATCGGAAATCGAATTGATGTGGATGAATGTGACCTTCTGGAGCATTTCATGAGTGATTACGAAACTAGAGTAGCTGCGTTTTATCTAGAGGGCTTAAAACAACCTAGGAAATTTTTGAGACTTGCAAAAGATTTTACAAAGACAAAACCATTGATATGTTTACTCGGTGGACAATCTGAGGTTGGTAGAAAGGCAGCACTAAGTCACACCTCGAGTACTGCTCATGGTTCTCCCCAATTATTATCCAACGTCTTAAAACAATCCAAAATAATTCAAGCGACCGAATTTGGAGAATTTTTCAATATTATGGAAGCCTTTGCTAAATTACCACTGCCTGCAGGGAATCGCCTGGCAATAGTTACGATTACAGGTGCAGGGGGTGTCATTGGAGCAGATATTGCAGCGAATTTCAATATCAAGATTCCTCAATTGTCAGATGTTACAACCAAAAAATTACAAGAATTCTTCCCAAAGTGGATGTCCCCTAAAAATCCGCTAGATTCTTGGCCTGCGTTTGAAATACATGGGTTGGCTAAAGCTTTACACCAAATAATCCCTACTTTATTTGAAAGTAACGAAATAGATATGATCCTTTTGATGATCGCCGCAATGCAAGTAGCAATTACCTTTGATCCAGCCCTAATAAATACTATGAAAAAATTCAATAAACCGATTATAACTTACATTGTGGGAGATAATAGGATCAAAAAAGAATGGACGACTCAAATCCGTTTAGAAGGTGGTGTTGTATATGACGATATCAATACTGCTATTAAAGTCCTAGATCATATGGTAAGATTTGCTTCATCTAAAGAATAGTAACTGTGTTGCTCGGAGTGAAATCGTCAGTAAAAGTGATTGAACTAAAAGGAGTATAACATATGGAAATTATATTCGTCCGTCATGGAGAAAGTCAAGCTAATATTGAGAAAGTATTTTCAAATACAGGATTTAAACATGGATTAACGGATAGGGGAAGAAGACAGGTTCATTCACTAGCTAAAAGGCTAAAGAATCTCTATTTGGAATTTGATAAAATATATGCAAGTCCACTAAAACGGGCTGTTCAATCTGCAGAAATATTGAGTACCTATTTTGGGATCATTCCAGAGATTGATTCAAGATTAATAGAGTTTAGTGTAGGAGAGTTAGAAGACAAAACGGATTCAACAAGTTGGTCCCAATTCATGGATCTTTGGGTGGAATGGTTTGACCATAACAATATGGACGCATCCCTTCCCCAAGGAGAATCACTATCCCAGATAATTACCCGAATTGAGGATTTTTTAAAGAACCTGAGAATGAGCTATGAAGATTTTCCAAAAGGAAGGAATATTGTTGTCACTCATGGAGGAGTAATCATGAGTTCTTTCCCTCACTTGCTTTCGAACCTAAGCTTCAGATTCCGCAAGAATTTTTACTTAGATACTACTGATTTCATTAATGTTGAGATGAGAGGTTCTAATATATATGTAAAAACAATTTATTGCACATTAAGAAAATAAAGGATATGATATTAATAATACTTCCGAGCTAAGATAACCTCCTGATCATTTTTGATAAATCCCCATTTTTTATACATATTATTATGGACGGGTGAATTCGCATAGGTTGATAATACAATTCTATCGATTTTATGTGCTCTAAACCACTTAAAAGCGTGTGCAGTCAGGGAGGTAGCAATACGTTTTTGTTGGAGGTCTGGAAGAGTAGCAATTCGGATGTAATTACCACTCTGGTTAATCTGAGATACAGCATTGAAATTATACCCGACAATCTTCCCCTCCCAGAAAGCAACGAATAGGACCTCTGAAGGATTTTTCATAATTTGTTGAAATTTAACTTTACTCATCTGCCAATACGTTGAGAAACACGCTTTTTCAATCCGTAGAATACCCTCAAGATCAGATTCTCTAGCATTTCGGATGAAAAAGTTCTTATTGACAGAGTAGGGAAAGTCAAGATTATTTTTTACGTATCCATTTATCTTAGCTATAATTTCAAAGTTTTGATTAAGAAAAAATGATTGAAATAAGAAATACTCTTCAGGAATACGAATAGACAAATAACGAAGCTTGGGGTAGTTTGTTAAAATTTCTTTTTCGATTGCTCCAAGCAGTTTAGTTCCATTCCCCCGATTTCGGTAGTTTGCTGAAACAAACATTGCTTGAATCCTAGCTTTTTGAGGGTTAGATATGTATACTAAGACAAATCCTGAAATAATCCCAGATGGTTCTTCTGAAACTTTGATTAGATCACGATGTGAGCTAATATATGAACGAAAATTAGTCTTATAAAAGGTATATTCGAATTCTCCCATACATTGAGTATATAGATCTTCAAGGGAAGATAGATCAGATTTTTTTGCAGATCTAACTATAGCCTTCACTATGTTAATACACCATTTATTTTTTCTTGAATGGAAAGACTAACTAAATACCGTATTTACTCGTTAAATATTTTAAGGTGTCGTTTAGAGTCCAAAATATCGATAGCTAAAACTAATGGTTAGTTAAATCTAAACTAGAGTATTTCTTAGGAGAAAAGCTAGTGCCAATTGGAAAAGATTTCCCAATAAGGACAATTGAAAAAATCGCAAAGGTCGAATCTCAACGACGACAATTCTATCGACCAATTTATTCGATTCATAAATCATGGGCACGAAGACCAGGTTCAACATTTCGCGCATTAGGTTTAGCTCATTTCTCTGATGCAGCTTTATTTAATTCTACAGAAGATGTTGGAGGAGAATTTTATAAAAATCATAATTTTTCGGATAAAATTATTTTAGATCCATTTTGTGGAGGAGGTACAAGCTTAGTTGAGCTTAATAGACTCGGGGTAAAATCAATAGGCATTGATCTGAATCCCGTTGCTTGGTTTACAACAAAAAAAGAACTAGACTACTTAAATATTGAAGAATTCGATCAAAAGACGACTTTGATGACTGATAGCGTTGGAAGACAAATAAAAAAGTTTTATCAGACGAAATGTTCTGAATGTGGATCTCATCATGCAGATATCATGTATACTTTTTGGGTACGTACTATTCAATGTCCACATTGCCATTCTATAGAGGATCTGTTTAAATACTATATTATAGGTAAGAAACAACGTAAAAGCTCTGAAACTCTTATTATCTGTCCCGAATGCGATCTATTATTTTATTCTGAAGAAGATCTTGCTTCTCAAAATAGCTGTCCTAGCTGTAATACCAAGTTTATCCCAAAAAATGGGAACTGTAGAAAAAAACAATTTTCCTGTACAAAATGTGAGAAAGAATATCGCTTAGTGGATATAATAAATAAGGATATTCAATCTTTTTCGTCTAGACAAATTGCTATTGAATTTTATTGCAATGACTGTAAGTTTCGTGGATATAAAGCAGTAGCACAAGAGGATATTGAGAATTATAATGAACTAGTGACTCTATTCAATAGCAAAAAAGGAACACTAACATTTCCAAGAGAATCCCTACCCTCTACCGGGTCGAATATTAAAAATCTAAAAAATTATGGTTTTAAAACTTTCGCAGATTTATTTAATCCCCGGCAATTATTAAGCCTAAGCTTGATTCTAGATTATATATTATCGATTACTGATCAGAATTTGAAAGAATTTTTTATTAGTGCCTTTTCTAGTTGCTTGGAATTTCATACTGTACTATGTCCATATAATTATACAATGAAACAAATCGTAAATGTTTTCAATTTTCAATCATTTTTAATTCCTTTACAGTATGTAGAGAATAATGTTTGGGGAACAGTAAAAGGGAATGGAACCTTTCGTACATATCTAGATAGAATAAAAAAGGGAAAAACTTACTGTGAATCGCCTTTCGAAATCATTTTTCAAAAGAATCAAATTTCCCGAATACCTGTTCTAGGTGATCGTATCTACGCGAAGTGTGTTGAGAGTTTTCATCAGCTTGTCAATAGTTCTACCCCTGATTCCCTGTTAATAGCAGGTAGCTCAACAAATTTAGTTAAATATGGTATTCCAGATCAATCAATTGATTTAGTACTAACTGATCCTCCATATTTCGATTATATTCAGTATAGTGAGTTAGCAAACTTTTTCTATGTGTGGTTACGATTGGTATTGCGTACGACCTATCCTTGGTTTAAAGCGGCCACTGTTGTGAATGAAGATGAGGTTGGAGCAGAAAAAGACGGCAAATCATTTGTTTCTCAATTGATTAAAGTATTCAAGGAATGTTATCGAGTGTTAAAAGAAAATTCCCCACTCATATTTACTTTTCATCATTCTACTGCAAAAGCATGGATTTTAATACTCAAAGCTTTAAAAGAAAGTAATTTTCTTCTTGAATTTGCTTTCCCTATAATAAGTGAATTCCACGCACGACCAGTATCAGGAAGTAATATTGATCTCATTCTTGTATGTAAAAAGTTAAAGGAAGAAGACATTCGAATTTTACGGAAGGAAAATAAATCTCTAAAGGAGGATACTAGAGCGTGGATGCAAAATTATTCACAAAATTCGAGTCAAACAACAAAGGGTAAAAGAGAGGAATTACTCTCTCAAATGTTACCATTATTATCATTGCATTCACTCCATGAAACTGACAATGCTCTTAAGAAAACTTTAGAAGAGCTATTCCAGATGAAAAAATAGTCAAAACATTCTCCTTAAAAAAAAAGATTGAGATTTCAAGACAAGCACTAATGGAAGGTAATCATTTTGCCAGAAATCTATAAACCTGGATATCTTGAAGCAATATTCGGACCGATGAAATCAGGAAAAAGTGAATATTTAATACGAATGTTCAATGAGTTAAGATACTCTGATATCAAAGGAATCGTATTTAAACCTGCAGTTAATACCCGAGAGCCCGGTATCGCGTCAAGAGGTAGTGATATGCAATTAGAAGCGGTTATAGTAGATGATAAGCATCCAGAAGATATTTTGACATATTTAGAGACTAGGGAATGCAAATTCGTGGGAGTTGATGAAGCTCAATTCTTTGCGGATAACCTTGTAGAGGTTATTGAAGAATTGATTCGAAAAGAATACCATGTCATTGTGTGTGGATTATTATTGAGTTTCCGTGGAGAGCCATTTGGTCCAATGCCCTCACTAGTTGGGAGAGCACATCGTGTTACCCGATTAACAGCTATATGTGAATATCCAGACTGTAATCATTGGGCTGTCCTTACTCAACGATTGATAGTTGGTATTCATAGTCCCTATAATAGTCCCCTCGTCCTAATTGAGAATTCAGGACAATCAGAAATTTATGAACCACGATGTGTAAAACACCACCAAGTACCTCTGAAGCCGAAAAGTTAAACCAAGAGAGGCAGATCGAATTAGATTTTCCTTTCTCTCAAGTGAGTGATTTAGCTCTTCGCGAGAGTAATGCTAAAAGATACTATCGTCCAATCCTGACACTTCATAAATGGTTTGCCCGAAGATTAGGTTCTATATTTAGATCTATTCTGATATTCGCTAGTCTTAAGCCATATACTGATGAGGAACAATCTAGAAAGAGATTATTCTGGGATATATATCTAAAAGACCATTCATTCTCCGATATGACGATTTTGGATCCATTCATGGGTGGAGGAACCACTATAATTGAAGCAATCCGACTAGGTTATTCAAAAATT
>JAEOTM010000197.1 GCA_016839815.1 Candidatus Hodarchaeota archaeon | reverse complement strand
TGAAAATTTAACAAAAATTTACGATGAAACGGTTGTTGTTGATCATATTAATTAACCTTACTAGCTGTGGGAATGCATCAGTATGTTTTTCGTCATATTTTAAAACGTGTTAAACCCATGAAATATGAGGGTCCAATTTGGGGAATATCCTATATTCTAGTCTTTTTCTTGGGCTATCTTGTTAACACGGTCATGGGAACAATCATTTCACCTCAAATTCTCTGGTTTCCACTTTTAGGTTTAGCAAATCTAATCATAGGAGTGACAACAGAGAGGTATCATTATAAAAAACAGGAGTTACTTACTCAACCAATTTTACTATTTTCTATAGTTCTTCTTGTAGCAACCCCGTTTCTATTTGTTGTACTTCCTAGTATACCAGAGGACAATGTACTTACCCCTGCGGTAGCATTAGTATTGGCTTCTTTAAGTACATCGTACTCTATATACTTAGCAGAGAAGAAGGTAGTCAAAACGTGAGTGAGTTGATTAATGGGATAAAAAAGACGGATCCATTAATCTTTCATCCCAAGCGTTTAATGATTATGAGTCTATTAATTGCAATAGGGCCTATGACTCAGGGCCAGTTGAGAAAAAAGTGCAACATCACTTGGGGGTCTATCACGACCCATCTCGAACGATTGGAGAGAGAAGAATACATCGTTCAACGAGATGTAATTACAAGGAAAGGTCCACGTGTATTAGTTAATGTAACTTCCAAAGGGATTCATAAATATGAAATTACCATGGTTAATTTTCAACGCTTTCTAAAGGGAATTAAAAATGATTGAGCTGATGGGATACTTGCATACACCACAGTATCTTTAATCCAAACCAATTTTTAATGACGAAACTTGCTTTAGGAATCTTATTCCATTTTATTCCTAGAAGGCCTTCACATCTACTCTTAAGGGAACCCACGTCAGGGGGATTTGTTCAAACTTCTGCTATCTAAACTGATTTCCTATAAAAGGGTCCCTAACAGTATAATTACTGCAGCCACTCCGAAAATTAAAGGACATAACTTGAAGGGGAGAAAAGAAACTTTAAATCCTGTCATTAATGATAAACCAGCCATTGCAAGAAGCATGAGAGCTGATAACCAGTATATAATAAGAGCTGTTTCACTCGAAGAATCACCCAAAAAAGTGACAGAGATAATGAGAATACCTATGAAGACCAATGTAAGGCTTTCATTAAGCCATTCCATCTTTAAAATATTTTTATTATCATCAGAAATATCTCCAAAATCCTTTACAACAGAACTTGTTGGAAATATGTGGGCTATACCCCAAAATATTGGAATAAAAGCTCCTATATAGAGGAAAATATCATTAGCCATATATATCTCTCCTGAAAAATACTTGAATTCTTCTTTATCTTATAGATATAAATTATAGTTCTACCTACGGTAAGTTATCTGTAATAGAATCACCAGTTAGTTTTTTTTATTTTAGTGTCTCAAGTCGGGAACTTATGTCATTTAATTAAAAATGGAAGTATTGAATACCCCGTCCAAAATAAGGGTACTAGATTTAGTAAAAAGTGAGGAATAAATGTATACACCATATTATTGGACTCTCGCCAGGCTAGAATATGTATATACCCTGATATAGACGTTAATAGAACGAAAATCACCCCAAAGAGGTTACCAGCCATTACAGGATCTAGAAATTCTACCCAAAAAAAAGTGTGGATTGTTCCCACAAATACAGTAAATAAGATAAATCCTACAATTCTTTGGATCCAAACCCAGTTTCTTGTTGAATACTCCTTTTTAGATGGAGTATATAAATCCCAAGAATCGTACAAATAAATCCAAAGTAACTGCTCGGAAGAAGCATTTATCGGAGCCCAGATTAAACCAGTGATGATAGCTCCCGTGGAATTGGGTATTAAATCTTTATTCCGAGCTAAAAATGCAAACATTAAGGCAAGGCCAATCACTATTATGTTGATCACAAATGCTCGTGGGATTAAAGCTTTAGTTTTCATAGAATAACCAGAACTCCCACGTCTCCAAATAGAAATTCCCCATGCTGCACCATAATAAACAATCAACGGAATCAACGCTCCTGCTGCGAAATAAAGGATTCTAGCGAGAATTGGAAAGATTAGCACGATGAGAACAGCTAAGAGTAAGTCAAACCTATTTGGGTTCCAGCTGGATTCCATAAATCAACAAGGATTAGGATCTTAATAAAGATCATCTCTCCCACTAACAGAGATTCACAGTAGAAACCTGAAATAAAGAAGAGGATTGATGTCAATAGCAGCATATGACTGGTGATAGCAGTACACGAAATGGATTTTGCAGTAGGTTGATTGCAAAGAAATTTAATTCAGTTGTATTTCATGATTAAATTCTAGGTGCGATTTTAAACTGAAGCACAACTATTAAAATAAAATAAAGCAATAGAAATGTTGGGTGTTCTTTTATCACCATCAATGAAGTTATGGAAACTATTCGAAGCTATTTAATAAACTGGTGAAACTAGCAGATATGAAAACTTTTTATCTAAAATTGACTGAACAGCCAAGGAATCGAATATTAGGTCTAGTGGTTGTTGCATATTTTGTTTTATTCCTTATAATTCTATTTCTTTTTATTCCTGCTTCAGCTATTATTTCTAAAACTGGGCATTCTACTTCAGATCTTCAACAAGCTACTAGTTCGGAAGAGGTTGAGAGAATTTTTAGTGAATGGCAGGAAGTTATACCAGTAGTATATTTCCAATATTTGGGAGATTATATTTTTCTCATTTCCGGATTACTCGGGAATTGCGGAATATTTGTACTATTAGGTAGAGAAATAAAGAAATATGGTTCAATTATTCTTCCTTATGTTGGTTTCATCACTGTATTCTTATCTAGAGGTTCTGATGCGCTGGAAAACACATTAACTATGATTTTAATAGTTTTTCCTGACTCCTATCCTAGACTTATTCTGTCCATTCTACCTTTGGTTCCTATGGTAAAATTTACATTTGTTGGAATTGTTTATTCTCTAATGATTGTTAATTTGATTTATTACATGTTTTTAAAACAAAAATCCGCTAAATCTCACACACAAACCGCAATGTGAAGGATTTGGGGGGTCATTTTCTAAGAATATACCGGGGTAGAATATTTTAAGTAGTTGGGAATCCAAGACAGTTATTGAACTTAAATGTCTGATTTATCACCACTATATCGTGCTCTTTTGTTTGGTATTAGTTTCGCTTTTTTCTTTGGACTCATAACATACTTCCGTGATAGTCTCCTTTCTTTTTTAAGAAAATTTAGTGATAACCAGAGCTTAAGATAAACATAATTTCAAGAATGAAAAGCAAAGGGTGCCTCCTCTTGGATTCAAGTAATATTTGCTTTCAATACCAATTTTAGGACGATTAAGGTGAAGTATCTAGCTTAGTAAAGCAGAAATGACAGAATCATGGGAAGAAATCTAAAGAATAGAGCTAGAGGTCTTAAGAAAGCAACCTGAATCGGTGGAGTAAACAAGAGTAGTGGGAATACTTATTTCGTGGAAAACTTCCCGAATTAAACCAATTACACTAACTTGGTGGTTTTGCATCCTTTCGGGACTCAGTAGCAGGTTTTCCTTCAATACCCCAATGCGATTTCGGAATTTCATGGATAATGACTTCCACCGCTTGATGAGGAATTCCTATATTCACAAATACTTGTGTTATCCCTTCAATGATTTCCTTAATTCTCTCTTCAGATATTCCTTTCCAAATATGAACATGTACGACTGGCATATTTAATCTCTTCATCCTTATTTCTATAGTATTCAATATTATCATTAGAAAGTGAATTTTCAAATTTTATCTGATCAATATCTATATCTGTTTCTAGGATTTTGGAGGGTACTTTTTCACCACACAATATTTATTAGCAGATGTCTTACAGATTATTCGTTTTGTCTTACAGATAGATATTTCTTCATTGGAAGGTAGTATTAGAAGTGCATATTCCTGATGGTTGGGTTGATCCTTTCTTCTTGATTCTTACATGGGTAGTTACAATTATCATCATACTGATTAGTATTAGAAAAATGAAAGAGATTGATGAAACACGACTAACTTACATGGCTGTTCTTGCGGGAACAATTTTTGCTGCTCAAATGTTGAACTTCCCAATTTTTGGTGGGACTTCTGGTCATCTATTGGGAGGTGCCTTAGCTGCGTCAATTGTAGGTTCATGGGGCGGGTGTTTAGTCATTTCAGCTGTATTGATCATACAAGCTTTCCTTTTTGCTGATGGCGGAATCATTGCTCTTGGAGCGAATATCTTTAATATGGCAATTGTCGGGGTTGTTGTTGCATATTTAATTTTGAGGATTTTTATGCTCAATTCTTCTCCTAAAAATCGCTATCGCTATTATGGAGGCGTATTCTTAGGTTCTTTCCTCTCTGTGATAGTTGCTTCAGTCTTCGCGGCAATCGAGATTGGAATTCCTATAATAAATAATGTCTCACAAGTAAATTTTCTTGAGTCGTTTTTCATTATCTTATTCTATCATATTCTTATTGGGGTTGGAGAAGGAATTATCACTGTTCTCATTGTGAGCTATTTCAATACTATTCAAATGAATATATTTCTTGAGATTGATAATCCCTCTTTTTCTTCCCCTTTTCCTAGGAGACGATAAAAATTGGAGAATCGTACTAAATTGTTAATTGGATCGGTATTTATTGTTGTATTACTTCTAGTTTTAAGCCCTTTCGCTGATCCTAATCCTGATGGTTTAGAAAGCGCTGCTGGTGAGGGGAAGTCTGAAGGTAGTGCGTTTGATTTAGGCTTTTTGACTGATTACGGATCAGAAGACTCTCTAATTCATCAATTAATCCAGAATGACATGATAGCTACCATTGTATCCGGTTTAATTGGAATTATGGTAGTTGTTGGCATATTCAGTCTACCTCTTATATTCTTACGGCTAAAAAAAGAGCAATTTTCAAATGATAGGTAACCATCATCACTATTCTGATCTAAGAGCTCAGAAGCAGACATTAGATACAAGGAGTAAGCTTATAGGCCTAATTACCATTGTTCTTGGAGGTTCATTGCTTGTTGATCTCTCTCAAGTCTCCTGGTATTTTCTACTTCTTCTTCTCCTTCTCCCTATTTTAAAACCTCAAAAGACTTTTTTAAAACAGATTGCTTATACTCTCCCCTTGATACTTTCTCTCTCATTAATTTCATTTTTTTCTTTTAATCCTCCCTCTTTTAGTAATTTTTTGTACGAAGCAGTACATACTAAAACCTCCTTTGCATTCTTTACAGCGTTTCGTAGTATTGTTATTGTGACTTTCATCTTAGTGGTTGTTAATTCTGAGGAGTCATTTTTCGAGATTATTTACGGATTAGATGATCTAAAACTTCCAGGGTTGCTTACCAACTTGTTATTTTTAAGCTATCATTTTTTTAACCTTATTCAAAAAGAATTTTCACGAATTTTAGATGCTCGTTCAAATCGAATGTATAGTGAGGGTTCTATCATGAAATTAAGATCATTGAAATTGATCGGGAATATTTTAGGTGCCTCTCTTGCACGGTCATTTAAACGGGCTGAATATATCTCAGCTTCGCTGTCTGCAAAAGGGTTTTCCGGTACTAGTACCTTCTCTCATCCTGAAAAGCCATGGACACGAAGTGGGGTTTTATTTATTATCTTTATAGTAATTATTAGTTGTTTTATTAGCATTTATGGGCAGAATTCCCTTATTGAATTTATTATAGGATCGAAATAACTATGAGTTCACATACAGATTATCCTTTGAGTGTCCGAAATCTAAGTTATAGATATTCGAAAAGCCAACCTGAGGTTTTAAGCAACATTTCTATTGATTTTCCTCTTCATAAAATTACAGCTATTGTTGGTCCGAACGGATCGGGAAAAACTACTTTATTAAAGCATTTCAATGGTCTTTTTTTGGCTCAATATGGTGAGGTATTCGTAAATGGCCAGGTTCTAACTAAAAAAACTCGTAAGACCATTCAAAAACAAATTGGTATTGTTTTTCAAAATCCAGATGAACAGATATTCTATCCTAAAGTCGTTGATGATGTCGCATTTGGCCCAAGGAATATGAATTTGAGTAGAGCTGAAATTCAAAAAAGAGTTGCTCAAGCTGGAAAATTAGCACAGATCTCACATTTAATGGATCGAATCACTTTCAACTTGTCCTTTGGAGAAAAAAAGAAAGTAGCACTTGCCGGTATTTTAGCAATGCAACCTGAAATACTAGTATTAGATGAACCTACAATCGGTATTGATCCCTGGTCAAAGGGGCATTTTATTTCTCTCATCAATTCGTTCAGTCCTGAAAAGACAGTAATTGTAATAACCCATGATTTTGAAATAATGAAATCTGTTGATAATATTATCCTTTTAAAAGATGGAGAAGTAAAGGGAGAGTATAGCGACTTTAATTCATTCTATCAAGAAGAATTTGCTAGTTAAGGTGTTTTGATGACTTTAAAAGAAATCCGTGATACAGTTACATTTTCTTGTGATCCACGATTCAAGAAAATGCTATCAACAAAGAAGAGAATATTGGGGTATCGCACAAATTCTCAGATGATAAGAGATGCTCTTTTGTATTTTTTTAATTCAGAAAATATGCTAGAGAAGATCTCTGATGCTGATATGATCGTGACATTGATTTCATTGGTTTATAATCATCATGATTCAAGTACACTTGAAGAATACTTGCGTATTCAACATCAATCTAATGTAACATTTTCTTCACATTTCCATCTCCCCTCTGGAGAGTGTTTTGAGATTTTAATGCTAAATGATAAAGCTAAAAATGTTAAAAATCTGATTCAAGAGTTACGTAATGTTAATGGATTAAAAAATATTACTCTTAAAGTAATTAATGTCTAATCAAAATGAACCAATTCAGGAATTGACAAAAGGGATAATTAGGAGTAGTACAAGTCAATTTGCTGTTTCTTCAATTGACTTTCCAAGATCTTTTTTAATTTCTATAAGAACATCTTCACTAGCATTAAAAAAAATTGATAATCTCCTCGTTTAACTAAAGATTCCCTTTCCTCTGATAATGTGGCATGCATGGAAGTGGCCTTCATAAGAAACTTATTCCCCGACTTCTTTTCCACTTCTTTTGGAGTCATAGCATACCTAGGCTCATATTTTTGCAGTTCGATTCAACTTTACAAAAAATTGGGGTGTAATCAGAAAAAGGGAGAAACGTGCCAGAGCTGTTAGTTAGGGCTAAAAAGCCGCAAATAAGACATATACTCCTCCGACAACATTTGCTAGTAAATGAGTGGCCAAAGAAAATCGGATATCTCTTTTATACCATACCCAATAGACGAGTGGAAGAAGGGCTAGGATCCTTACTGGATTTTCCCATGGAGAAAAGAAATGATATACCGAAAAGAGGATTACATTTAATATTGGGGAATATCCTCCCATATACTCTTCCATACGAGGTAATAGGTATCCACGGAAGTAAAACTCTTCTACAACAGTTAAAGTCGTTGCTGGAAAAATAAAGTTCACTATCGCCAATAATTGGGCTCCTCTATATGTTTTTAAATTCGATAAAACCGAGGGGTCATGGATAATAGCTTGAAAGTTGTACTCTTGTGGATACCAGCTGAAGAACGTATCCATTATGAATGGTTGAATAAGAGGAGCTACTAACAAGTACATGACTAATGTAAAAGCGATTAAAATAGGAGTGACAACAAAATATTGCCACATCGGGCTTCTCTGCGTATATTGAATGATCCTTTCTTGTAGTTCGCTACTTTCTGATTTTCTTTTTTCTCGGACAAGCCAGAGTACTTCGACCAGTAATAAGGTTGAAGCAGCTAGAAAACCAAAAACTGGCCCAAGTTTCGGATCAATTCCAAAGAAGGTGACAACAACAGGTTGTGAGAATACGATCATTCCTATGAAAAGCAATACTCCAGGTAGAAGATGCAGCGTGATGAGGAATCTTAGAGAATATTGATTTCCTGAAGCCACACTCCCTTGGTGATTCCTCGTCTTAAAATTCCTCATGAGCATTATTCTCACCAAACCATAGATTACGAAATTTTGTCCGTTTTCTTGCAGTCCAATTCTTTAAATCGGTCGAATCTGGATTCTTTCGACGTTCTTTCCAGTAACAAAGATCAAAATACTTTGTGTATTCTTCTATTCGTGATAAAATTGTTATTTCCTTCAATTTTCTGTCTCCAAAATGGTTTTTCTTTAAGATATGCGCTATGCACTTGTGTGTGTTGTGCATTACACTCATGTGCGCTGTGCAAAAGGTTTATATAAAAATATATTGGTTGTGTCACACACTAGTGTATTTACGGAGAAAAGACAAAAATGGAGCCTACAGCCAGAGAAGAAGGAACTAACCTTAGGACCTATTTTGAAAGGTTGTTTAAATCTGAAACGCAAGCCTTAATAGCTTGGAACTTAATCATTCATCGTGAAATGACTGTGAAACAACTTGCTCACTTAACAGACAAAGATCAATCAACAATTACTCGGAATTTGAGACAATTAGAAAGGAATGGATTGGCTGTTGTATCAAAGACTGAAACAATTCGTAACTTTGTCGTAAACTATTGGAGACTTACTCCAAACGATTTTTTACGTAAATTTGGTGATTTAGGTACTATTGTTCAAGAGGCATTAGCAAGTAATGATTTAGAGTTTATGAAAATTGCATTATTAGCAATCCAGCGAAATCTGGAAAACATTTTCAGCTATAAGGCACGGAAGGTCAGTGGATTTATTCAAAATATCTTAGCTGAGAAGGAACTTATGTCTGTAGGGATAATGAACCAAGAAATCGGCGAGCTCTTCTTAAGAGAACTCAATCATTTTATCAATCAATTTTACAAGAAGTATAAACTAAATGTACAACCGCTTGATGAAATTAACCGAACTAGTTATTTTACCTTTCTTTTGGCTAGTCCTTTTCCTACATGGGAGGATTCAGGAGAAGAATGAAAGGATATAACAGAAGTCAAGATATTAAATCGGAAAAGAAACGCCTGTTAACTTTTCTGATAGCTCCCATAATTTTTTTGCATCTTCCTTGTTGTGAGAAGCTCCATTTGACTCAACTCTAATGGGATGTCCCCGGCGTTCCCCTTTTCCTCTAGGCCCATAGTAATCGGATCCCTCTACATCTGGATCCGTTGCTGCACGCATTGAAGGTAAGGCTCCCATATATGCGCTTTGAGTTGTAAGAAAAAAGATTGGTTTAAACACCTTCAAATACCATTGACGAATTAAGTTCGTATTTGAGATTCCAGGATGAGCAGCTACTGAAATAGCATCGATATTCGCTGTTTTAAACCGTCTGTCTAGTTCATATGTGAAAAGGAGGTTAGATAATTTTGAACGGCCATATGCACCAAATCTTGTGTAACCTTTCCCATTTTTATATATATAATTATCAAAATCCATCTTCCCCATTCTGTGGCCGGTACTGGAAACGTTAACAACCCGTGCTCTTGGAGTTTTTGCTATTAAATTATAAATTAGCCCTGTTAGAGCAAAGTGTCCCAAGTGGTTGATACCAACCTGGCTTTCAAACCCTTCCTTAGTGGTTCTATAAGGAACAAGCATTATTCCAGCATTGTTTAAAAGTACGTCTAAACTAGAATAATTTTTCTTAAATTCGTCCACAAAATTACGCACTGATTTCAGACTACCCAAATCAAGCTGCATATTAACTGTTTTTGCGCCTGGAATTCTCTTCTTGATGCGATCAGAAGCTTTTTTTGCCTTATTAATGTTTCGGCAGGCTAGAATCGTCTCCGCACCTTTTCGTGCGAACTCTTTAGTGGCCTCAAATCCAATACCACTATTTGCACCTGTTACAATGATTACTTTTCCTGTGAGATTTGGAGAACAATCTATAAATGATAATGTAAGAACTCAGTGGTCAGAAGACCTTTTGATTAGGTTTTCAAAAGTATATAGAAGTTTATTTTTGATTTGGTTTTTAGCTAGCATATCAGAAGAATTATTCATTAGAGGGTTGTTACAGGGTTACATGAATCCTCTAGAAAATATAAAAAC
>JAEOTM010000033.1 GCA_016839815.1 Candidatus Hodarchaeota archaeon | reverse complement strand
ATTTAACCGAAAAAGGCCTGGTATTGAACAGACATGGGCCTTTATGAAAGGTTCACCAGGGATAATTCTTGATCTGTGTACGCATGTATTTTTAGATGGAAAACGAGTTCCGTTGTCGGATGAGGTACGACAGCAGATTATTAGTAATAATTCTGAACTTGCCAGTCAAGCGTTTCGTGTACTCGGAGTTGCACAAAAAGAACTTCCCAATAACCAAACGGACTTTTCAGAAGAATCTGTTGAGACTGAAATGACTTTCTTGGGACTAATTGCAATGATTGACCCTCCACGAACGGAAGTTGAAGATGCAATCAGAAAGTGTAAAAATGCTGGGATTCGGATTATCATGATAACGGGAGATCAATTGGATACAGCATTGGCAATTGCTAAATCTCTCGATTTGAAACCATATGAGGATACATTTTATCTAGCACATACCTCCAGTGAACTTGAAGCAATGAGTGACGATGAATTTAAAGAAGTATTGAAAGATTTAGATGTATGCGCACGTGCCTCTCCTAGCATTAAACGTAGAATCGTTGAAACTCTCCAAGAGGAATTCGGATTAGTCGTTGCTATGACGGGTGATGGAGTTAATGATGCACCGGCTCTGAAAAAAGCGGATATTGGTATTGCTATGGGTATTTCTGGTACTGATGTTGCACGTGAAGCCAGTGATATGGTGTTAATGGATGATAATTTCAGTACGATAGTCAGCGCAGTTGAAGAAGGGCGAATTATTTATGCTAACATGAAGAAATTTATTCGCTATCTTCTAAGCTCAAACTTTGACGAGATCCTTGTGGTATTCACAGCAACAGTGCTTCTTGGCTTACCTTCTCCTTATCTTGCTCTAGGGATTCTATGGATTAATCTGCTTACTGATGGGCTTCCTGCCTTGGCACTGTCCATTGATCCTGGTGATCCAAATATCATGAATTCTAAACCGCGGGGGAGACAAAGTAACATGTTAAATGAAATTTTAATCTTTTCACTCGTAGCAGGGATAATCTCATTTTTAGCAACAATGATTTTCTTTTTAGCATTTGGAGAGGGATTTACTGATGAAAATTTAGTCTTAGCTCGGACTTTAGCATTAACGGTTTCTGTGGTTTTTGAACTGTTTCAAGTATTTGTCTCAAGGGCTCCTGATGATCAAAGTATCTGGGTAACAAACCCCTTTAACAACCTCTATTTGATAGGGGCAGTAGGGTTAGCATTTATCCTTCATTTATTCATTGTCTATATCGAACCCTTAGCAAATATTTTCGAACTAACCCCACTCTCATTTTTCCACTGGATCTTAATCTTTGGAACGGTTATCATAGCAACAGCGTTATTAGATGTTATAAAATTATTACAAACTAAGGTTATGAATCGTGTATAGACTTCATAACTTTCTATCATATTTCTTATTGAAATGAGATTCAGTGGATACTCTCCACGTCTTATCTCAAAGAAATCTAGAAAAGCATTTATAGGAGTCACTGCCCAAATATAATCCGTATAGCAATTAGTGATCGAATAATTTCAAATGTAAATCTTTAAAAATGGCTTTCATTCGAGGATTCACTAGATTTGCATTCTATTACTGGAATATCGAATCAAAAACAAATTTGGAAAAAGGTGAAAAGAAAAAATGGCTGTCTTTGCTAAGGCAAGAATTGAAGCAATCATGAAAGGTGCAGGCGCAGAACGCGTATCTGCAAAGAGTATTGGACGTATGGATGAGCTTGTTGCTGATTTTGGCAAGAGTGTTTCGAAATCTGCAATTGATTTCGCCAAAGCCGCGGGTAGAAAAACTGTCCAGGGTGACGATATAAAAGTCGCAGTCTCTAAAATTGGAGTTCCAAAATCCTCTCCAACTGGACCTAAATCTAAAGCATTTGCAAAAGCACGTGTAGAACGTGTAATTAGAGATGCTGGTGCGGAAAGAGTAAGTGGAGATGCGGTTGAATATCTGAATAAGCAATTGGAAGCATATTGTTACACATTAGCTAAATCCGCCGTTGATATTGCTCGTCACGCAAAACGCAAAACGATCAAAGATACTGATATAATGCCCTAAAGATTATCAGGTATGAAAAATCAGTTTTCTCCCTTTTTTTGATACTATCAATTCAAGGTGCTAGCCAATCTAGCACAATGTCTTTTTTCCTATTGTAGTGTGCAGTCTATGCAACAGAATCTTCCCAATAAGATCAAAGAGCTGGGCCAGGTTTTTACACCAGCATTTATTGTCGAATATATTGTTGAAAACACAATTGGCCCTTATCTTAATAGAGTAGAAAACGATCTTAAAGATGATCTAGCTATCTTAGATCCTGCAGTGGGAGAAGGAATTTTCCTCATTTCAGCATTAGAGTATCTTGAAACATATTGGAAACAAAAAAGTAAAGAAGAACTCATTTCCCATTTATATGGTATTGATCTTGATCCGAGTAAGGTGCAGATGTGTCGAGAGTTACTTGGACATCCCTTCACCATGAAAACGATCAAATCATTTAATGCACTAGACATTATACCAAATTCAGGGACTGAAGGTCAAGGTTCAAGTCTTATGAACTGGAAGATCAACTTTCCTAAGACGAGAGGGAAATTTCAAGTCATATTCGGGAATCCACCATGGGGAGCAGATCTTTCGACCTTTAAGAGCAAATTAACTTACCTAAAAACGGCTACTTCACAAATGGATTCGTGGAGCTTATTCCTAGAAAGGAGTATAATGGGATTACATGAAAATGGCTTTTTAGGATTTGTAGTACCAAATACATTGCTTTCTAATCCGAATTATATGAAAATTCGACAGATAATATTAGAAGAATGCCAAATAACTCACTTAGTTAATTTAGGAGAAGATATTTTTCCAAAGGTTACTCAACCGTCGATGATAATCATATTAAAAAAAACAAAGAGCAATTCTGAACATTTAGTAAGAGTTATATCAAAAATTTCGAAAACAGAACGGATTGATTTGATAGAAGAGAGAATAAAGCTTGATGAAGTTCATTTTTACCAATGTAAGCAGAGTCGTTTCTTGAAGAATCCTCAATTAGAATTTGATATTTTTGCTGGAGTTAGTACAGATTTTATTCAAGCAGTAGAAAATGATCTTCACAATGAACAAAAACAGGTTACTACTCTTGGTACACTGGTTTTTAATGGGAGAGGAGTAGAAATTGGCAAAAAAGGCCGCGTGCTTCAATGTCCAAATTGTGGGAAATGGAATCCACCCCCACGTCTGAAGAGGAAGTGCACAAATCCGACTTGTGAACAATTGGTAAGTCCGACAGATCCTCATTCGGAAATTGTAACAGATTCACAACAGAATCCCAAAATTGATAGACCTTTTCTGGCTGGTTATCAGGTTCAAAGGTATTTCACACATGAACATCGATATATCAACACAGACTGTCAAGGCATTAATTATAAGACCCCTGAGTTGTATCAAAGTCCTAAATTGTTAGTTCGAAAGACTGGTAATAAGATGAACTGGGTTATTGACTTTGATAACCGATGGGTATCTCAAGTGGTTTATATATTTCAAATGAAAAAGAAAATTCCATCAGAATACAAAAATATTTCGTTAGAGTATCTTCTTGGAGTATTGAATTCTAAATTGATGATGAGATATATCCAATCCAAGTTTTTTGATCCAAATAGGACAGACTTTCCACACTTTGTTCAAAATTCTATCTTGAATCTACCTATCCGAATCCCCCATGACCAAGGAGAACTCACATCTGTAATAACAATTGGAAAGCTTGCACTTAAACTACAGAAGACGTATCAAGACCTCTATTCATGTTCTTCTGACAGTTATGAGGTAGAAAAGAAAAAGAATACAATTAGGGAGTGGGAGGACGAGCTTGAAATGAATCTTGAATCTCTATATTCAATTCCAAAGGATATTAACTATTTATAATGAATTAGTTTACATCCCCAATGGGAAAACAACTTACATCAGAGGAGATAAAAAACGGGATGAAACCAGAAAATAACTCCAAGGAACTAAAAAAAGCCCCACAAACACCCTATTACTTTGAAACATCAGATTTAGTAATAATAGCCTTATTTGCAGCTTTGGGAGGTCTATCAAGCTCAATCATTGCCAATTTTATTCGTGCAGTATTCAAACCATTGGGGATACCTGGATTCGGTCAAATTTTTGCAGGATTACATATTATCTGGTTTGTACTAATCTATTTGTGGGTAAATGAAAAAATTGGAGCAGTTTTTGTTGCTGGAATAATAAAGGGATTAGTAGAATTATTTTCTGGAAATACCCTTGGTATTTTCGCACTTTTGATTGCGACAGGGGGAGCTATCGTGTTTGAAGTATCAGTTTTTCTTTTAAGTAATTTTTTCAGAGAAAAAAGGTTACGACACATGTGTATAGCTGTGTCTGCAGGACTAGCGGCTGTTTCAAATATAATCATTCAATTAGAAACATTTCTAGGATATGATCATACCATAGAAGTTTATGTTATTCTGATAGTGTTAACTTTCATTCTTGGATCAATTCTCGGTGGATATCTAGGAATAGCTATATTCAAGATCTTCGAACAAACAGGACTGCTCGATTGGCGACGGACGAACAATTAATAACTCAAATCCTCAATGAATAACTTGATCATCCCTCATGTATAAAGGTGGTTTTTGAATGGGTACAGTCCTTGGTCCATGCAAAAAATGTGGTCGCTTAATGACTCGTCATCATATCTCTGGAATGTGCTTTGAATGTCGACTGCGATTAGAAAATTCTAGAAATATCAACGATCCTGATTTACCAGAACCATTAAAGTATGATTAACCTTAAAAAGTTGATAATATTCTCCTTCCGAGATTAGAACTCACCTTGTACAAGTTTTCTAGGAAATAAGGGAGAAGGGAAAACTAAGCATAAGATTTATCACAAGAATATAATACGTTAAATTCAAACCTAATGATGAATAAATGAGGTAAAACGATGCCTAAAGATATTTTTGCACAGTATGATCCGATAGAAGAAGCTCTTCAAGAAGGACTTAACCCTGAAGAGTATATAATTGGAACCTATATGGTTCAGTTAGGTCCTAGAATGGATCCGTGGTATATGGGACGTGCAGCAGCCTGTGAACAAAGTACAGGAACGTGGGTTCCTGTTCCAGCTAATACTCCTGAGTTACGCTCAAAATATGGAGCAAAGGTACTTGGGATTTATGAAGTGCCATCTCACGAATTTGAAATTCCAAAAGGTGTAGAAGAACGAAATTTTATTTATCAAATCGCCTTTCCAACAATTAATCAAACCGATCAAATAGGTCTAATGCTTACTGCCACCATTGGAAATATTTCGATGGGAGGTAAGCTGAAAATGCTTGATCTGCGTTTTCCAAAAAATTGGATCAAAAATTTCCAAGGGCCGAAGTTCGGAATTGAAGGTATCCGTAAACTGCTTAAGGTACCAGATAGACCTCTCTTGAACAATATGATTAAACCATGTAGCGGATGGACACCGGAAGTAGGTGCTCAATTATTCTATGCTGCTGCTAAAGGTGGGTGTGACATAGTTAAAGACGATGAATTAATAGCAGACATGGATTATAATCGTGTAGCTGATCGTGTCCCTCTTATGATGGAAGCAGTAGACAAAGTCCGAGATGAAATTGGTGAGGAGACCTTATATACCGTTAACATAACGGATAAAATCATGAAATTGAAAGAGAACGCTCTAGCCGTACAAGATGCCGGAGGAAATGCACTGATGCTTAATTATTTAGTTGTTGGGTTTCCAGCTTTACGTATGCTTGCTGAAGATCCAGAAATTAAGCTTCCAATCTTAGGACACATGGATTTCGCAGGAGCATTCTATGAATCTCCTTTTTCAGGTGTCTCTTCATTTTTAATTATGGGAAAGCTCGCCCGATTAGCTGGTGCTGATACTGTTGTTTATCCTGCTCCTTACGGAAAAGCCCCCTATTTGAAGGAGAGATATATGGAAATAGCGAAAGCTCATCGATATAGAATGCATCATCTTAAACCCGTTTTACCCATGCCTAGTGGCGGAATTACTCCTGGTATGGTGTTACGGGTCATGCAAGATCTTGGAAATGATTGTATGATTGGTTCTGGAGGTGGAATTCATGCACATCCCGATGGGCCAATTGCTGGTGCTACAGCATTTAGACAGGCTATTGATATTGGTATGAAAGATATGAAAGAAGCCTCAGAAGATTTTGAGGATTATGTGGAAGATCATGAAGATGAATATCCTGAGCTTGCTAGAGCAATGGAAACATGGGGAGTCTCAGACACCCGTCTTTAGGATCCCCTCCTTCACATTTCTTTTTTTCCTAAGAGCTCATTTTTCTAAGGAAATCTGGGCTCATTAGTTTTTTAAGGAATGATACACTCCCAATCAAGTAGATATTTTGAGAGGTAGATTAATAGTGAAACATAGAAAAATCATAATTTTTGCTCTGATAATCGTTTTTGTATTTTCTATGGCATTTAATAAAGGGAATGGAGAAGTTTATTACAATACGGGGGATAATATCAATGCTGGTGTGGTTCTACAGGCTATTACACGATATAGTTCAAATATCTATAATACCTTTGAAAATGCTTTCCTTGCTCAAAATCCTGCCGTGGATGATATATTATGGTTAGAAATCTCTGATACAAATAGGTGGATATCAGCAATTGCTAACCCTTCCTATTCAATAGATTTAGTATGGGGTGGCCTTCAGGGAATTTTTGATATAATTGCCGATGCGGGCTATTTGGTGCCGATAGAGAACCAAACATTAACGAATTATATAAATGCGAATGTAACAAATGATATTGAAGGAGTTCAGACAATCAGAACTAATGAATCAGGCTCAATCCTTTGGGTAGGATCATGTCTGTCTTCTTATGGATTTCTCGTAAATCATGATAGTTTAACTTCAAATAACCTATCTCTCCCTCAAACTTGGGAGGATCTTGCTTCTCCTGAATATTTTTTGGATTCCGATCAAGTTGCTCTTGGCATGACGAATGCACCAGAGTCTATTTCAAATACTTACATCTATCATTCTATTCTACAGAATTATGGGTGGGAATTTGGTTGGAATCTAATTACTAGAATGGCTGGAAACGCCGAAATCTACGATTATACCTCTGCTGTTCGTGATTCTGTGATTACTGGTGAACATGCGATAGGATTAGCCATAGATTCGTATGGTTATCAAGCAGAATTCATGAATCCCTCATGTGAGTATATCATTCCAACCGGAGGATCCTTGATAACCGTGGAACCGATTGCAATAGCTTCAAGTGCAAGTGGGGAAGAGAGAGTTCAGGCTGAAGCATTTATTGATTTTGTTTTATCACCTGAAGGTCAGGCCCTCTGTTTAGATAATAGTCTGGATCGAATTCCTGTTGTTGAAGATGCTTTTTCGTTGTCCTTACAGATAAATGGCTATGAAAGGCAGGACTTATATGAAGATTATATTAAATTGCACAATATAACAGGAATTACTTTTGATTTTGATTTAGCTACAGAAATATATGATATTGTCACTTTTTATTTTGAAGGAGCAGTAACACACTCACATCAAGAATTATACAGTGCTTGGAAAGCTCTTGTCTCTGCCTTTAAGGATAATATGCTAATTACTGAGCCGGAATTCCTTTATATATCAAATTTGGTGAGTAAACCGAAGATATCCATAGCCGAAGCCTCAATCCTCCAATTAGATTATCTATCAGATCCAAACATCCGTACTGACTTGACAAATGAATTCATGAATTATGCAAAGAATAATTATGCAAATATGGATTTTTGGATAACAGGTAATGAAAAATTTGTTTTTAATTCTCCTACTAATGGTGCCATAATTACTGACCTAATGCATGTCTCAGCTACAGTTAGATCATCTAATATCTCCTTTATACTCTTTATTCTCTCTAATAGCACTGGGTATTACAATGTTTTAACAAACATCTCATTAGATTTTGGAAATATTGAATTCTGGGCATATATCATTGGCCTATCTAATGGAGAATATACTCTCTCAATGAATGTAAGTAGAATTGGAGGTTTGTATACTATAACTTCCATTACCATATATATTGAGAATTCCCAGCAGTATCCAACATCTCAGAGTGAATCAAGTTCTACAACGACAGAAGATTCTACTACTAGTGCACTCCCTACTTTAGCGAGTACTTCTGGATTTATGTGGCTTAGAACACTCCTCTCCTGCTTCATTCTTATCCCCGTCTTATATCATCGGAGAAAACGTCGATTTTAACCTCCAGCAACAGGAGGAAAGATGGCAACCACATCACCCTCACTTAATTGTGTTTCTATACCATCAAAAATACTCATATTTCTTCCATTGATCAGTATAACAACCCAGCTACCTAGTTGGAGATTATCATCCAGCAACAATCCCTGTAACTTCGGAAACTCCCCGATAGCTTTAGCAAGTAAATTAACGACTGTTCCTCCTTGAGGAAGTGTGATTTCGATATCTCTTTTCTCTGTAACTTGCTTAAATGCACCAAAAAATCTGGTTATTACCGTTATTGGTGGTTTTTCTGTTGTGGTTGACAGATGAATCCCTCTAGAATATTTGTCAAAATCTTAGGGAGCTTTCTGAGTCTCTTCTGCTTTGAGCTTCTTTTTATCTAACTTCATGACGCGAGTAAGCGGGAGAAAATCACGAATTTCGATTTGTTTAGGAACAGCATAAGGAGGAAGTGTCTCTTTACAAAACTCTAGAATATCCTCTGCAGTTACTGAACCTTTATCTCTATCTCTGAGGATCACAAATGCTTTTACTCGTTCACTTCCAGGTCGATCGAGATCTGGGAGTCCAATAACTCCCGCCATGCGGATAGCTGGATGGGTATGAAGGGCATCATCAATCACACGGGAATAGACTTTCATCCCTGACACATTAATCATGTCTTTAATTCTATCAACTATCTGAAAGTAGCCATCTTCATCCATTTTCCCTATATCCCCTGTTGCTAACCATCCATTCTTCTGTAACCCTTTTCCCTTTTCAGGCCAATATCCCAACATTACTTGTGGTCCACGTACCCAGATTTCCCCTTCATCACCAAAGGGTACTTCTTTTCCAGTATCAGGATCAACAAGTTTCACTTCAGTATCTGGAGCAGGAACGCCAATTCCCCGTTTAACTTTGGTCATGAAACGTGTAACTTTGGATATAGCTGATAGATTTATATGCGTTAACGGACTTGTTTCTGTCATACCATATCCTTCTGTCATGGGTACACCTGTTTTCTTCTCAAATTTATCAGCTACATCGGGTGGTAAAGCTGCTGCTCCTGAAATATATACAATTGGCATTTTTTTGATATCTTTCTGTAATAGTTCCATATAATGTGTTGGTACTCCGTAGACTGAGAATGGACGTACCTTTTTGACTAGCTCAGCGATTCGATCTATGTCCCGTGCATCTACCAAAACCATTCTCATGCCCCAAGAAATTGACGCATGAATCGCCCAATGACCGTACTGATGAAAAATAGGTACACAAATTAAGGTAGCAGATTTCCCCTTGACTCCCCGCTCAAGAGGATGTAAAAACCATTGTAACGATTGGATTACATTAGATGTGATGTTATAATGGGATAACATCGTTCCTTTGGGAACTCCAGTTGTACCACCTGTGAAAGGAAGTAGAGCCAGATCTTCTTTGGCATTTATTGTAACATCGGGAGGGTTGGGATCATATTTCTCGATTAGATCTTCCAATCTAAGAGCATCCGGGCTTCCTTGCACTTCTGGAGTTTCATAGTCTGGAAAAAGTGGAATTGGAGAGTAGATCAAGTTTTTAATTGAAATTCTGTCTCTAATTTCTTCTATTCTTTCGAGACGCCGATATGAACATATTACGGTCGTTGCTTTTGATTCATTTAATTCATATAATAGATCTGGTGCTTTATGAAGAATTGAAAGGGGTACATGAACCGCACCCAGCCGCATGAGTGCATAATCTACGATTATGAATTCTGGACAGGTAGGGAGTATTGTTGCAACTTTATCATTCTTCATTACTCCTAAATCTGCAAATGCTGTTGCTAATTTGTCAACCTTAAGTTTTAGTTCATCATAGGTTAATTTTTGATCTAAGTATTCACATGCAATTTTATCGGGATATTCTAACGCGGAATCTTCAAGGAATTTATAGACTGAGATTTCAGGATAAGGGGCCATGGTTTTAGGTAGCTTCATAGGCCCAACAAAGTAACTCTTTAACCAGGGTTGGTCAGCATAAGTAGTCACAATATTCACAACACCTTTGGTTATTACATCTTATCTATAAGCCAATTTAGTTCTAGCTTCGTTAACGTTTCAGCAGTAGGTTTACCATTATCATCCCAACCACGATATTGGTAATAGGCATCTAACATTGGATCTAGATTAACAACTTGCCCCTCCGCTGGTCCATCTGGTAAGGGATCCTCTAACAATCTTCCTGGTAATGTATCATCATCCCTTGTGAGTCCTTCCCGGACATTGAATGCTCTTTCAATATTGTAAATGCGTTCTCCTAACAGTCTAAAATCTTTTTCAGTAAATTCATACCCGAGCAGACTTTGGATTAAATCGGCCCAATCTTCTCCTGTTAATACCATCCCCATAAACTTACATCCAGAAAGTGCATCAAAAACTCCAAAAGCATCTTCATATTCCTTCACAACTCGTGCTTCTTCTGGGATTTCTTTGAGTCCATCCTCATCAACCTCTCCTTCATCGACAATCAGAAAAGGCATGGACATGAATGCTGGTCCTTCAATATACGCTGTGATGTGATCTCCTCCACGATTAGCAGTAGCATATGCTAAACCAGTGATTTTTGCTGCTCGTGAGTCATAGGCTGGTAACTCCAATCCTTTTACGTGCATTGCAAATTTTTCACTCCCTTGTCCAAGAGTTTCCGACATAGCTTTTGATCCCTCTGCTAAAAAGTCGCCGATACCTTCTCGCTTAGCTATTTTTTCTATCAACTCAATTATAACATCAGGGTCACCAAATTTAATATTAGATCCTTTGGTATCAGTTAAGATTCCCTTTTCGACAGCTTCCATGGCAAATGAGATCGTTGCTCCCGCAGAAATCGTGTCAATTCCATATTCGTTACAGAGGAAGTGAGCTTTGGTAATAGCATTTAAATCGTAAATATCGCACATACTCCCGAAAGCACCAATGGACTCATATTCTGGCCCCTCTCCCTTGGATTTATATTTTCCGTCTTTAATATCGGAAACTCGACCACAGGCAATTGGACAGGCAAAACAAGCCTTTTCTCCAACTAATATGGTGTCATTTATTGCCTCACCATTTATTTGGTCGTATTGTTCGACATATCCTGTTTGCCAATTTCGTGAAGGCAAGCCTCCTCTTTGATTAACCATATCGAGGATGGCAGCTGTTCCAAATACCTCAAGGGTTACTTTCAATAGGCTTTGGTTCACCCAATCAAACCTTTCTCGTGCTTTTTTGCGGTATTCTTCTGCTTCGGCAATTTCTATAGGAATCCGTCCTTGAGAAGCAATAGCTTTGAGGTTTTTTGCCCCCATAACCGTTCCCAGCCCACATCTCCCAGCAGCTCTTCCCCAATACTTCTCATCAACATCATTCATAATAGCTGCATACCTAACCTGATTCTCCCCTGCTATTCCAATACAAGCCACATTGAACTTTTCTCCCAAATCCTCCTTAATTTTTGCCGTTGTTTCAGAAGTACTCTTACCCCAAAGGTGGGATGCATCACGTAATTCTGCTTTCCCATTATCCGTTACTAAATAAACAGGTTTTTCTGCTTTTCCTTCAAATATTACTCCGTCATATCCCGATCGTTTAAAATCTCTACCCCAAAATCCTCCTGAATTAGCTTGTCCCCAAAATCCAGTTAGAGGTGATTTCGCTACAACAGAAAATCTTCCGGTGCTGGGAGAGGACGTTCCAGTCATTGGTCCAGTCATAAAGATCAATTTATTATCAGGACCCAATGGATCAACTCCTTTAGGGACCTCATCAAATAAATATTTCGATGCCAACCCAGCTCCTCCTAAAAACATTTTTAAATCAGTTTCATTTGGAACTTCTTCTGAAATCTGTCCTGTTGTCAAATTCACTCTTAATATTTTTCCCATATATCCAAACATTGTATCTACACTCGTTAACCAAAATTTAATCAGTTATTCACTCTCTGTATTTTTTCTACTTAAAAATCTAGGCCTATTCTTGAGCTTTGCATTGATTATCCTAAGGAAAGTCTATAAACTTCAAAATTAATCTTCAAAGAGATTCTGATCTGCTCAATATTTCAGGGATGTAGATCGTTAAAAGCAATAAAATAGAAGTTAGAAGGAAATACAAATGGTAGTTTATGGTTCAAAAGAATGGGTTGCAGAACTTGTCAAGAAGATAAATGAAAGTGAAGCATATGAAAAAGCAGCGAAAAACTGGGAAGGTGACTTCATTTTCAAGACGATACCAGATGGTACAGGGACACTTACTGAAGAAACAAGTATTTATTGCGATTTATGGCATGGTAAGTGTCGTGATGCCTATTTAATTACACCTGAGAGACCTGCCCCAGACAAAGTGGAATATACATATGCGGGGAAGTATGGAAATTGGTTAAAGCTATTTGATGGGAAGATTGGACCGTTAAAAGGAATTATGCAGCGAAAATTCGACGTACAATGCTCAGCGAGATCAATGGCCAAGCTAATGCGTGCACTGAAAGCAGCCCAAGAGTTAGTGAAATGCACTACAATGATCGAAAACGTAGAATATCCCTAGGAGAACATAAGTAATGTGGGACTTTACCTCTCCTCGGAAAGTCATATTTGGTGAAGATGCCTTAGAATTTCTTTCTGAAAAGACTTTCAAACATGCTTTTATTGTAACAGATCCTGTTATGAGGAAATTACATCTATCTTTAGTAGAGGAGCAGTTAAAAGCAGCTGAAACAAAAATTACCATTTTTGATGAAATTCTTGGTGAACCCTCACTTCAAGTTGTGGAAAAAGGAGCTAAACAGCTAGCTCAAGCTCATCCAGATGTAATTATTGCATTAGGAGGGGGAAGTGTAATGGATTCTGCAAAAGGGATGTGGCCAATGTGGGCCTCACCTGAAGATGGAATGGATGCCATTGAGGGGTTAAATCCTTTTGCTGAACTAAAACTTCGAGAAAAAACTGGGTGTATTCTTATAAATATTCCTACTACGTCTGGAACTGGCTCAGATGTTACTTGGGGAACGGTTTTAACAGATAAATCTTCTGATACGGAGCGTAAAGCCTCCTTTGGTAATCGTGAATTGGTTGCTGACATAACGATTCTGGATCCGATCTTAACGAAAACCCTTCCTCCTCATCTAATCGCAGGTACTGGGTTGGATGCATTAAGTCATGCTGTGGGGGGTTATCTTAGCACTTGGGCAAATGATTTTTCAGATGCATTACTCCTTCATGCATTTAAATTATTATGGAGAAATATTCCAGTAGCATATCAACAGGCTAAAGCTGGTGAGGTTGAGTATGAAGTTAGGGAAAAGCTTCATAATGCAGCAACTATGAGTGGATGGGGTTTTGGAAATTCGCAAATTATATTAGGCCACGCACTAGGTCATACGATAGGAGCGGCATGGAAAATTCCTCATTCCCAGTGTATTGGTGCTTCCTGCTTGTATTCACTGATGTACAATCGAAATGCAGTTTCAGAGCGAATTGCGGATCTTGCTCGTGGGGTTGGATTAGAGGACGGTTCAAATGAGGAATTAACTGAAAATTTAATAGCAGCGTTTAAGAAGTTATTAATCGAACTGGAATTACCTGTCTCTTTGCAGGATATGGGAGTATCGAAAGAGGAATATGATTCAAATATTGAGGCTGTAATTGATTTCTCCCTTAATGACTCTGGTACCCTTTCCAACCCAAGACGAGTAGATTATGAGGACTACGTGAAGATCTACAACTCTTTCTTTAATGGGGAAGAAATCGATTTTTAATCCTCTTCCCCGTTAATTTTTTATTATTATATTATTTCTTACGTCTCATTCAACAAACTGTCTTAACTAAGTGAACTAATATGGTAAATGAAGATTTATTGAGGACCTTGTTTGTAAAGAAATCGTTGAAAAACGTTGTTGGGGGATTTCAATTAGAGATGAAGAATTCTATCAGTGACGCAACTATCATTGATTCGATTAAATTCGAGATAAAAGGTGACACGATTGAGGGAAAAGAAAAGTATAAGGATTTTGAGGTTATAATTAACGATGAAGTGATTAAGAATAAAAAAATCAATGAACAAAATCCTGCTCAATTCAGCGTAAAAACGCTAGCAATTCTTCGTTTTCCTAGAGACCAACCCTTACCTGTTGGAAAATATAAATTACGATTTACACAGCTCTTAACTGAGCAGTATGGAGATATTCCCTTTTCTATGAAAGAACGAATTCGTGAATGATACTGACGTGTTAAAGAAACCAGCAGATGTGGGGGGATTCTTTTTGGTACTTCTCGATAGTGAGGGTGGAAAAATTCTTAAGGTAAAAAAGTGGATTCTCTGTAACTACTCCCACTTTTTTACGTTTTAAAGGCAGGAAATTCAGAATGGAAAATCAAAAAAGGTTATTTAAGGATGAAGAAATCCTTGAATGGATTACGTCACTTACAGAAGAAGATTTAAAGACAGTTCACAAAAAAAGTCTTGTTCCGTTTTATGATCAGGTATTTATTGAAGGAAAAGGAGTGTATTTAAAAGATCATTCAGGAAAAGAATTTCTTGATTGTACCAGCCAAGCTTGGACGTCAAACATAGGTTTTGCCAATCCAGATGTAGCCTATGGAGTATCGGAACAAGTAAAAAGGTTAACCCATGTTCGGTATGGATTTCCTACCATTCCTAGGATAAATTTTATCCATAAACTTGCCTCTATTACTCCTAAAGGGATGACGAAAATTGCTGTGAATGCGATGGGAGGTGGAGCAGCTATTGAGGCCGCGTTGAAATTAGCAATGATTAACAATCCAGGAACAGAGACTTTCTATTCCTATACAAGAGGTTACCATGGAAGTTCATTAGCAACGATGACTTTAGCTACACGATTTGCAGGAGTAACCCGTTTCCGCCCTTGGGGGTTCGATAGAGTATCAAAAATTCCTTTTCCATACTGTTACAGATGCCCCGCTAGTCAAGACGAAAAATCATGCAATTTAGAATGTCTCGAGATCGCAAAACATCTTATCGAATATGGTTCGTTGGATAAGGTAGCTGGTATTCTAATGGAACCAATTCAAGGTCCTGGCGGTCATATTCCTGCTCCTCAGAGGTATATTAAAGAATTAAGAAAATGGACTGAAAAAAATAACATCTTCCTAATTTGGGATGAGTCTCAACTTCTTACTCGGATTGGATATTGGTTTTCTTCTGAGTATTATGACGGAGTAAAACCAGATATTACGTGTCTAACAAAAGCAATTGGTGGTGGTTTACCGATGGGCGTTACCATTAGTCGTGACGATTTAACTGGTTTTAATTCTGCTGAAGAACACTCAACTTTTGGAGCTAATCCGTTAATGTTTGCCTCTGGCTTGATATTCTTGAATTATGTGGAAAGAGCTAATCTATTAGAAAATACTCGGAAACAGGGTGCGTATATTACTAAAAAATTGAAAGCTCTTCAAGAAGAATCAGAATACATAGGGGATATCAGATGTCCTGGATTGATGATTGGAATAGAATTGGTATTAGACCGTGAAACCAAGAAACCTGCGAATACATTAGTCACCGATCTCATAGATATTGCTAAAGATGATTATGGAGTAATTTTCGGAACATCCGCACCCATTTCAAGTGATTCAGGTTCTTTGTATAGAAATGTGGTTAAAATCAAGCCCCCTCTTACTATCACACAAGAGGATTCTGACCATATCTTGGATGTTTTTGAAAAGTCGTTGGAAGAAGCTATTGACTATTTATAATCGTGAAGTGATTTATTGAGTACAAAAAAGTTTTTAGCCTATGATTTGGGAACAACTAGTACCAAAGCAGTCTTAATTTCCAATGACATTGAGTTTATTGATTCCTCAGTCATGGATTATCAGACTATCTACCCTAAAGCAGGTTATGCAGAGCATAATCCAGCTGATTGGTGGCGAACACTAACATATACTACAAGAGATCTAGTGGAAAAGACTAATACAAATCCTTCTGAAATTAGTGCTATTACATTTAGTTCACAAATGCAGGGATGTCTTCCCGTAGATTCTTCTGGAACACCACTAATGAATTGTATGATCTGGTTAGATGGTCGAGGTGCAGAAATGATGTCCAAGCTGTGGCCTTGGCCACGAGTAATGGGTTATAACCCCTACCGTTTATTTAGAAAGTTTCTGAAGATAACAGGGGGATCTCCAGGTTTGGCAGGGAAAGATGTTATACCTAAAATATTATGGTTGCAAAAAAACCATCCAGAAATTATTCAGAATACTTTCAAATTTTTAGATGTCAAGGATTATGTTATTTTCTTATTGACTGGGAAGATGGCAACTTCTACCGATCTTGCTTATATCTGGTGGTTAATGGATTCTCGAAAAGATAAAGGGAAACCTCGGAATGAATGGTCGAAATCATTATGTAAGACCTTTAGGATTGATATGGAGAAGTTGCCTGAATTGAGGAAACCAACCGATATTATCGGGCCATTGTCTGAAAAGGCTGCTGCGGATTTAAGCTTAATTCCTGGCATTCCTGTAGCCAATGGGGCAGGAGATATGACAACCGCCGCTATTGGTTCAGGTGCAGTATTGGATGGAGAACTTCACTGCCAAATTGGAACATCAGGTTGGGTAGCTGGCCACGTTTCTGAAAGAAAGGTTGATATTAGTCATTACACGGGTTGTACGGGATCTGCATTTGCTGATCAATTCTATTTAGTGACAGGTCATCAAGAGATTGCTGGTTCCGCATTAGAATGGGCTAAAAATAATATTCTTTATTTTAAGGAGGAGTTAGAATCCAAAGAGAAAAAGGAAATCTATGAAATCTTTGACGAATTAGTTTCAGATTGTCCTCCTGGTGCAAAAGCAGCAGGTGGGACATATTTGATGTTTATGCCTTGGTTATATGGGGAAAGATGTCCCTTAGATGATGATCATGTCCGTGGTGGTTTAATTAATCTCTCCTTAGATCATGATCGACGTCATTTGTTGAGGGCTGTTTTTGAAGGTGTAGCGTTAAATGCTCGATGGGCTCTTGAGACAGTTGAAAACCTTTATTCAAAAGTAGAGTGGCTTTCAATTATAGGAGGAGGAGCAAAATCAGAGATATGGTGTCAAATATATGCCGATATTATGAATAGAAGAATAAGGCGAGTTGAAAATCCTCAAGAAGCAGGGGCATTAGGTTCTGCGTTAATCGCTAAAATGGCTTTAGGAGAAATCCAGAGTTTGGATGAAGTAAAACAGTGCTGTCATTATGATAAAGAATTTATTCCAAATCCAGACCATCGTAGACTTTACGACGATTTATTTACGGAATTCAAGAATCTCTACAAACAGAATAAGAAATGGTTCAGGAGAATGAACCGAAGATAGATCGAGTAGAAAACTTACACTATATATTAGGTGCTAATCAGATTTTCTTATGATGAGACTTTTATTGTTCTAAAATCATCTGGATACTTCAATTTGAGATAGATTTGAATTTCTGTTTCATCAATGGTTTCTAAAAATGTTTCCTCATCAATAGATGATCTTTGTATTCTTGTCCAGTTAAGTAAATCTTTTCCAATCTTGAGGCTTTTTCGCATTGAGTCAGATTCATCAACAATGAGAATAACCGAGAAATCAGATTCTTCAACCCGAACCAATTTATAGTTCTCATCTAATTCAGAGCTACCAGTACGTTTCATGAGTATTTCTCTAACCCCGGCACCTAATGAAGCTTGGGCGAACGTGTTTACCGCTGTAAACATGCTTGTCAACATAGAAGGATCGTATGTAACCTCTTCTTCCTTAGCACTTGTTCCAACTAGTAAACCAGATTCAGTTTTATATATACAGACGTTATGAATATTAATTTTGGGGAGAATCACTTCTCCTGTTAAGGTCTCAATTAACCAATCAAATGCCTGATAAAAATTTACACCAGATTTAGCTGACATGTGGAAGATATTGACCGCTTTAAATTGTCCTTTTTGCTGTATTTCATATAGGTCAAAGTGTTGCAATAATAAGACATAAGGATCGACTCCTGAGAGGTCTGCCTTATTTGCTGCTACTAGCAAAATACCACCTGGTTTGATATTGGGAAGAGCATTGAATAGTGCAGCTTTGCTTTCTTCAAAAGTTTCTGGAGAGGAGCAATCAATAACGTAAACAATAGCCGACGCAATTCGTAAATAGTCCTCCCATATCATATGGAAGGCTTCTTGACCTCCTAGATCAAACGCTTGGAAGTTTACATCCCGATATTCAAATGAATCAACATTTAAACCCATGGTTCTAATTGAATTACCATGAAACTCCCCTGTACGGAGTCTTTGTAGTATGGTAGTCTTTCCCGCCATACCAAGCCCAATAAATGTAATTAATTTTTCCGCTATGAGCTCTTTCGATTCGATATCTTTGACTTTCTCTCTTCGTCGGAATAACCTTTTCAATAATGACATGGGACAGCTCCAGAGGGAAGAATGCGTAAAAAAATCTTTCTTTGTTTATTCTTAGCACACATTTTAGATAAAGGTAACTAGTCAAACCGTCCGGAATCCAAAATTTTAAAGAATTAATTTTTTCAGTCATTCAGGATCGCTAAGAATTGTCAACCTGCTTTTACTTCACTCATTTTACAAACACAATTTGGTTCAATATCAGCTGGAGTGGAATGTCATCAGAGTACCCTCTTAAAAGCGGTCTTTTACTTACTTTTTTAAAGCTACATTGCTATGCTTTAGTTAGTTACGAACTGACATTGTCAATAGTTAAAAGAATTCAAAGTCTTTGACCTTGTAGGAATGGTTACATATGTCCTCTGCTGAGGATTATCAAGGTATTTTGGTATATGCCGAATTTGATGGTAAAGTTGGACCTGTTGTCCGCGCCCACTTCCCTGAAACTCTTTATCCTGATGAGTTGAAACTTCTCGCATCAATGTCTATGCCCAATGTTGGACAACAAACGAATCTGGATCTTGCAGAGACTTCTGGATTCCAGATTTTTTCTTTGGATAATTCAAAAGTCGTTTATTGTTATTACAAATTTCTAACAGGTGGAGTTAAAACTTTAACCGGAGCGTCTCTCGTATCGTTGTCCTTTGTAACAGAACGTTTGGTGAATCCTTTTAGATTTAAGCCCTTTCTGGAACTGATTTTATCCCCCCTATTTCGAGTTGTGGTTGATTCAAAGGTTCTTCGTCAAATTATTGAAGCTGTTACATCAACAGGTATGATTGACAAAGAAATCAGTTCCAAAGGACCTGGAGTTCGAGTTAAAGCCCGAATAATTCAAGATTCAGAGTTACCTATGTTTTATTATGAACTAGAAAAGAATTTGGGTCGAATCTGAGTTTTTTATATAAGTGTACTTCGGTTGTATGTGTTTTTGAAGAGATAAATAAAAACCAAGCATAGAAACGCTACTATTCCAAGAAATAGGAAGCTAGTGCTAAAATCATATGTATCAGCCAGATATCCAAATACAGTCGGTGCGATTGCCCCAGTTAACGTTGCACCTGAAAAAAGAAGACCAAAAGCAGATCCCATATCTTTAGGGGAAATTTCACTCATAATTGTTGGTAGAATAGCTGCCCCTAGGAAGAAAAAGAAAGCTAAAACCATATAAACACCCAATACGAGAAGGGAGAAATTGTAAGGAATAAGTGCAAGTATTAGTAAAAATATAGTAGATACCCCATTTGATAAAAACATTGAATTAAGTCGAAAATTAACACGAATATCTCTTGAAACACCTTTGGAAATGCGTTTATCATTAAGATATCCCATTAGATAAGTTGCTGTTGCACCAATTCCGAGTACAATGGCAGTAAGTATCGAAGATTCTATTCTAGTAAAAGCAAATGCATCAGAAAATACAATAGTTGTAAAATAAGAAATGCATCTAAACACAGGGGCACGGGCGGCCGAAATTAAGACAACAAGAAGTGCAAGGATAGCAACATTCTTTTTCAGTTCTCCCTCCTTTTCAATTTCATTATTTTTTGAATTCATTAATTCATTATGTAATTCGGGCGTATTAGGAAATACTCTCCAGATTAATAGACCTATCAGTATTTGAAAAACTGCAAATATCAAAAATGCAATTCTCCAGTTTGTTAAGATTGAAAATAGCATCGCAATAAAGGGAGTAATTGCGCTCCCTGAATTTCCAAATACAGAGTTAATTCCCATATTTCGATCTTGGTTCTTCATATTATTCAGAATAGCAAAAGCTACGGGATGATATGTTGATAATGATATTCCTAGAACGATGGTTGCTAGAATGAGATCTATAAACGTCATGGCGAATGACATGAGAATACTGAAAATTCCCAACCCAATAATTCCAGTCCAAATAAGATGTTTTTTTGAGTAAGGATATTTATCACCAATTCGACCTACACCGGTTGATAATACCACAAGTAACAGCATAGGTATTGAGCCTAGAATACCCTCTTGGGTGTGAGTTAACGGAATATCTGTTTGTAGATAAATAAGAAGAGCTGCAGTCAAATAATTGCCGATATGATTACAGAAATGACCTAGACCAGTCCATAAGAGGATTCTATTTTCCAGATCCATGGGAGAATGCACCAATCATCCAGAAAAGCTCAAGCTCAAAAGTCCCCTTGTAGTTCTTCATTTATTTCGGAGAATTATCAAAAAACTTTGTGAGTTCGATTCTCTTATCTAATTGTTCAGTTTTTTCTATATACAGGTTGTAATAATTCATATAATCTGTAAACAGGGTCGAATCTTGCCTTAAATTATCCAGAACATCTTGGACAATTCTAAGTTCATTGTATTCTTTTTTAGTAAAGGAAAAGAAATTCGCTTCTAATAGCATATCAAAAGATACCGATCTAGATATTTCCCCAAATTTTTGGATAGTTTGCTCAAGATGGGGAATTAAATTGACTGGTTGAGGGAAAAATTGATGTTCAGTTATTCGTTGACGGATTACTTCTCTTCGTGGGAATTTTTCATAGCCTATCCCCTTTATATTCAAGATCCTTGCGGCTGTAAGTGTGCTACCTGTTCCAGCGAATGGATCGAGAACAGATCCTGCGTCTGTTAACTTAATACATCTGTAAGGAAGTTCAATTGGGAAAGGAGCTTCGTGGCCTTTTTTGATTGTGCTTCCAGTTGTACGAGAGTAGGGTATAAACCAAACATTTCCCGCATCTCGAAGATCTGATTTAGCATATCTTCCAATATTCGACTTATCTGCATAAGGAATTCCAATAGCTTGGGGATTCATTCGATAGGTTTTTCTATTCTTCACAAAGACAAAAATATATTCAAAAATATTGTTTAAGCGCCTACTTCGACCAGATGGTGTATAATGCCCTCTTCCTAGAAAAGATTTGAGCCAAATGATTGTTTGAAGACGGATGAAACCTGATTTTGGAATTGTCTTTGCAATACTGCTTGAAAAGCCTTGATTATTGGCTGAATCCCCAACATTTACGAAAAACATGCCTTGAGGAGAAAGAACCCGGTAACATTCTGACCAAACTTGAGCTAGAAAAGCTTGAAATTCTGATTCTGATTTTTGATCATCGTATACATTACCTTCGTCATCTGAATATGTTTTACTCCTATTATAAGGGGGTGAGGTTACTATCACATCAATAGATGAGTTTTTGATCTCTTTCATATCTTCTGAGCTCTTATAATAGACAATTTGATCTCCAAAACGGTCAAAATCAGGTAAAGAACTCATTATAATACCAATTTTCCAATTGAAAAAAGAGTTTGAAAATTTATTTCTTCTAGCATAGAATCATTTACGAAGTTTAGTTTTTGTTTAAGTTACTATTCTCGATTAGATATAAGTTTTTGGTTGCCTTACATCTATGATGGTTATTTAATACAGTAGTATTTGCTTTTTAAACCAAAAAAAGGTTTAAATTGTGAATTTCTGCAATTCTAATATGTGTTCCAAGGTTTTATGCATTAAATAACAAAAGCTTAATATTTTAGTTTTTTTTCGCATACATAACACAGAATTTACCTCTGTTTTGCATTACGGGAAAGAATAAGCTTTTTTCCGGTTTTTTGCATCAGAAATATTCCGTGTACCATATCAAACTATCGTGAGAAAAATGACCGAATATCAAGAATCTCAAGAAAATGAAGAGGAAGAAGAATCTCAAGAAACTGAGGAAGCTGAAGAATCAGAAAAAGCTGAAGAATCAGAAAAAGCTGAAGAATCAGAAAAAGCTGAAGCTTCCGAAGTGACTGAAACTCCCTCTGAAAGCCCACAGGAGGCAGAAGAACCTCTCAATGTGATGAAAATCAGTGATCTGGCTCCTTTCGAAAGAAAACTTCAAGTAACATTTTGTGTTGTTGAAAAAGGCGAATCTAGAACTATTGTCAGTAAGAAAACTAACGAAGAACACAATCTTGCCGATTTAAAGGTAGGAGATGAAACAGGAACTATTACATTGACACTCTGGGATGAAACTATCGACCGTGTGACTGAAGGAGGCACCTTTGTCCTAAAGAACGGATATGTTAATGTATTTCAAAGCCAAATGCGTCTAGCACTTGGTAAATGGGGCTCAATTGAAGACACAGAAGGCGTCATCTCACTCGATGATGTCAACACAGAAAACGATCGATCCAAAGAACAACATGAAGATCGAAGACGCCGACGAAGACAATTTGACCGTAGTGGTGGTGGCCAACGCCGGTCCTATGGTGGCGGAAGATCCTATCGAGGTCGAGATAATTCAGGCTATCGTGGACGATCTGATCGTCAAGATCAACAAGAACGTTGGTAGATGTATATCATCCTTTCACTTTTTCTTTTTCTCTAATTTTTTTAATCCTAGAATACTATTGATATATTACCGTATCCCATCTGTTTTTACCTTAGCTAAATCTATCTCTAATTTTTAGAAAATAGAATAATAAAAAAACTGTTACAATAGGGGTCATTAATTCATTATAACTCCCTGCTTTAATAATAGAGAGATATGATTCATAATTCAACAGGATATTAAGAAATGCTAATCCATATAGTATTGTAGATATGAACCAAGCAACAGAATTCAATTTCCACAATCCATGACCGAGAAGAAATATCAAAAAACCTGTAAAAAGGAATGCTCCTGCTAGTGCGGTGAGAACGATACCGAATGCTCCGGCAAAGGTTTCTTCAAGCAACGTGTCAAATTCGTTCCCTAGCAATCCTAAAGAAAGAATAACAAAGAATCCACCAGTAAGTATAATGAGTATTCCTACTAGCATCTCTAGTAAGGAAATTAAACTGAGTAAGATTGGACGATTTTTTTTAGCCATTAGCATCTACCAACTTTTTATGTCAAATAATAATTTTTAAGAGCCTTAAAATAGAAAAATATTAAGATTTTTATTATCAAAGCTTCAATATGATTGAAGATATTGGTCTGAAGAATTTTTGCACCATAATTTTAAAAATTTTAAGACTATCTCAGTTTTTAGACGCTTAATTGGGCAAGATTCAGCTTTAGTTCATTGTTAAATGTATTTATCTGAAAAATTTTGAGAAGCTATCCTTATAATCGCTAAGATGCAATATCTAGAATCACAAATTCGGATGAAAAAGATATGGGTAATATATTAGGAATACGGTTGGAAGATAAGAATAAATGGGAAAGTAGAACACCGGTTGTTCCTACCCATGTAATGGATCTAATTTCTACAGAAAAACTAAGTTTTGTTGTACAAACGTCAAAAATTCGTGCATTCAAAGATTCTGAATATGAGGAGGCTGGAGCTACAGTTTCTGCTGATTTAAGCAAAGCAAAAGTAATATTTGCAATTAAAGAAATACCAGTTGATGTATTAGAATCTGAAAAAGTATATATTTTCTTTAGTCACACAGTTAAAGGTCAAAAATATAATATGCCGCTTCTAAAGAGAATGTTAGAGCTTAATACTACTCTTATTGATTATGAAAAGATAGTTGATGAAAAGGGATTCCGTCTCATATATTTTGGAAATTATGCTGGGTTAGCAGGAATGAACCAAGCTCTCTGGGCGTATGGACAACGAGTGAAAGATCAGTTAGCAATAGACACACCCTTTCTGGACTTAAAACATACTTATGAATATAATGGCCTTGAAAAGATGAAACAGGCAATTTCTGATGTGGGGGAGAAAATCAAAACAAATGGATTAGATCCAGAGCTAGTACCAATGGTTGTAGGTTTTGCTGGATATGGTAATGTTTCACGAGGAGCACAGTCAATTTTAGATTTGTTACCAGTAATTGAGCTAGATCCGTTGGAATTAAGAGATTTTTTTGTAAACAAAACAGATGAATTCTCCTCAAATCACGTTTATAAGGTTGTATTCAAAGAAGAGCATATGGTTAAGCCCAAAACGGGAGAAAGCTTTGAACTACAAGATTACTATAAGTATGGTTCAACTAAATATGAAGGAGTATTTGAGGAGTATATTCAGTTCCTATCAATTTTAATGAATGGTATATATTGGAGTGAAAAGTATCCTCGTCTTCTTACGAAAGAACATGCGAAGGATATGTACCAATCTAAAATTATGGTCAGATTACAGGTTATTGGAGATATATCATGTGATATCGAAGGAGGTATTGAACCTACCCTTATGGCTACAGAACCTGATCATCCAGTATTTATATATAACCCATTTTCTCAGCAGGCCAATCTAGGTCTATCTGGTGACGGATTAGCAATTATGGCCGTCGATAACCTTCCCTGCGAGCTCCCTAAGGAATCATCAAGGAATTTTTCAACAACCCTAAAACCCTATATTCCTATCATTGCGAAACCTGACTATACTAAACCTTTTGATGAGCTAGATTTACCTCCAGTTATCAAGAATGCGGTTATTGCTCATCAAGGGAAACTCACCCCAACTTATAGGTACCTACAAGAATTTTTAAACCAATTAAACTCGAATTAATGTGATAAATATGAAAAAAGTACTAATTTTCGGTGCGGGAATGGTTGCTGGCCCTCCTGTAAAGTATCTTCTAGAAAACGGCTTTCAGGTCATTGTAGCAAGTCGTACGCTACAAAAGGCTGAAGCACTCATTGATAACCACCCTAATGGAATGGCGAAAGCATTTGATATTACTCAAGCAACTGATTCAGAACTTGAAGCTCTAGTTCACGAATGTGACTTAGCGGTAAGTCTTTTACCGTATATTTTTCACGTCAAAGTAGCAAAAGCATGTATTAAACATCGTAAACATATGGTTACGACATCTTATGTGAGTCCAGAGATGAGAAATTTGGATGATGAAGCACAGAATGCTTCTATCACAATATTAAATGAAATTGGAGTAGATCCAGGTATAGATCATATGTCTGCTCAAAAAATTATAGATAGCATCCATGAAAAAGGAGGAAAAATCCTATCATTCACATCTTATACTGGAGGATTACCTGCTCCTGATGCTAACAATAATCCATGGGGGTATAAACTATCATGGTCTCCTAGGGGTGTCATCTTAGCTGGACGCAACTCTGCAAAATACTTGAAAGGTGGAAAGATTGTGGAGATTCCGGGAGAGGATTTATTTGACCATTATCTTCCTTTTCCAGTAAATGAAAAGGGACCTGGTGATACAAAAGAACTTGGACTGCTAGAAGGTTATCCTAATCGTAATTCTGTGGAACCATATATTGATGTTTACGGGATATCAGAAACAAAAACGATGATAAGGGGAACACTGCGGAACCCAGGGTGGTGTAGAACCATGAAAAAGATAGCTGATGTAGGTTTTCTTGATTTAGAAGAAAAAGAATTCCCTTCTAGTTTCACTTATGGCCAATTGATAAACCAGTTGCTAGATCAACCTTTAGAGTCGAATCCTAAAATGAATTTGATGGCCAAATTCAACCTAGAAGAAACTGATGATATAGTCAAACGATTTGAATGGATGGGCCTTTTAGGAGGTGATCCTCTTCCAAAGAATAAGATTTCACCACTGGATGCATTATGTTATCAATTTGAAGAACATCTTCAATATGCTGAGGGCGAAAGAGATATGCTTGTAATGGTTCATCAATTTGAGTACAAATTAGACACTGGTGTAGAGAAAATAACCTCAACAATGATAGATTATGGAATCCCACATGGTGATAGTTCTATGTCACGAACCGTTGGCCTACCAGCAGCAATTGGAGTAAGAATGATTCTAGATGGGACAATTACTGATCGGGGAGTACAAATCCCTGTTAAAAAATCGATATATGAACCAGTGCTTAAAGAACTAGAAGAAATGAATATAAATTTTATTGAAAAGCTGGAAAAAGTCTAAAACTGCATTTTTCCACTCCTTCTTATTTTTTTATACATCATTTCAGTTTCAAATCACAATATATGGCATAGAGTTTAGACTCTTCAATAAATCCTAATTTTTTATATAGTTGGATCGCACTCTTATTAGATTCCTCTACCCAGAGATAAATATTCTTGATTTGTTTGTCTATGAGAATTTCACTACATAATTTAGTGAGTGTTTTGTGTGAATACCCTTGTTTCCGTTCTAATAATTTTGTCTCAATTCCCCTGATAATCGCATATGAATGGCTATCGCTATTGAGAATATGAGGTGCTGCAGCGAAACTGACAATTTCATTTTCCTTAAGATAACCATAGGCAATTTCCCCCATTAGATGTCTATAACGTTTGGGAACATTAATAAGATTATTGGGAAAACGAATAACAAAATCAAGATCTCTCCATCCTGGATTGAAGGTTTCAGTCGAGAGCTGGAAGGTAATATATGTATTGTAAATATCTGTTTCTTCATTTGTCTCTAGCGAGCGGAGATTAATGAATTGTTTCTGGATACTTGTCCATAATGATAGGTCATGAAAGATTAAAACGATGTTAGTATCAAACCAACGAATCTTCTTTCTAAGTGGCCAGATTCTATCACTTGAGAGATAATATTTATTCTCATAATGAAATATGTAGTCAAATGGATTCAGAGAGTATGTATATTCAATATCCTTTGGTTTTTTTGAAAGATACCAATAAATGTAACATGTACGGGAAAGGGATTCTTCTGCGAATTTTTGAAAGAATTTCTGATGTTTATTTTTTTGGGAGCTGCCAAATGGCTGACGGAGTCGATCCCGAACCATTGTATAATCCCCTTACTGGTATTTAATCTTTCTAGAGTACAAAGCTATATAATACCTCACCCATCGAAAACGGGTGCTTTCTCGGTATTCCTCTCGGAAAGTGGATGTCCAAGGTCATAAGATTTTCTTAAATGGGCTAAGCTGACGTGAGTATATAATTGGGTTGTTGAAAGGGAAGCATGACCGAGTAATTCCTGGATTACTCGTATATCCACTGCATTAGCAAGTAGGTGAGTTGCAAATGCATGTCTAAGTGTATGAGGGGTTAGTTTTTTATCGTTCAGATCTGCTTGTTCTCTATACTTCTTTACAAGCCTTTGAATCGATCGTGAAGTTAGTCTCTTCCCTGATCGATTTAGGATCAAAGCTGATGATGAAACATCAGTGCGTCGTTTTACCATGTACTCTTCTAGAATAGGGATAAGGACATCTGGGAGAGGAATTAATCTATCTTTGTTACCTTTTCCCCCTATAATACGCAACATACGATTATCAATGTCAATACATCCAAGATCCAAATTACTAAGCTCTGAAACTCGCATTCCAGTTCCGTAAAGGAGAAAGAGGATCAAACGATCTCTTAGATTATCAGGTGTCTTTAAAAGAAGTAATGTCTCTTCAACAGAAATAGTTTTGGGGAGACTTTTAGGAATTTTTGGCGATTCTATGTTCTCTGCTGGATTGGATGAGATATACGCTTCTTTCTTCAGAAACTTGTAGAAGCTCTTAAGTGAGCAGATCTTTCGATGGAGACTGCGAGGTGAATATTTTTTTTCCCGTTTTAGATGTAAAAAGAATCTACGTAAGTCTGTTGTAGTTCTTAGTTCGATGGATTGTTCATTATTAAAATTATTAAACATCTGAAGGTCATAAGAGTATTCTCGAATAGTTTTAGGAGAATAGCCCTTTTCGACCTCTAACCAGACTAGGTAATCATCAATTAGCATAGCAGCTTATTTGACGACATACGATATAATAGCGGATATTACCTACACAATATGTTTTCATGCTATACTATCGTTATTCGTAAATTCTATTCACCAGGTTGGCCATTCCTTTCTCTTCATCATAATTAATTAATTCTGCCCGATGAAGTTCGTGGAGGGAATGAAGAACGATTGCTGCAGAAAAACCAGTGGTTTTAGTTAACTCTTCACGAGTCATCTCGGCTTTATCACCGTGTAAGAGATAAAGAATCTTTGCATGCGGCTTACCAGTAAAAACCTTTTCTAATAGAGTAATATATATTCCTAGTAATTGCTTAATATCTAATGAGGTTTCCTGTTGTCCAGAAAGTTCGCTAAATAACTCTGAGATTTTTTTAAATTCAGTTTCGAGTGAGATATAATCAAATTCAAGCTGTTGTTTTTGTAGATTTGCTTGGTTTAATTTATCTTCTCGCTCTCTCAGGGCACTTTCTTTCTCCTCTAATTCCTTTTGGGCCTTACTTAGATTATTTTCCATTGATACAATGGTATTTTTCACTCGTTCAATAGTCGGAATTATCTCTTCCATCTTAAGGGGTTCAACTTCCATCTTTAGTTCCACCTCTCTAACAGTAGTATATTTTCATTTTTTAGATATATTACTTACCAATGATTGATCTAATATCTGTTGTGAAAGAAATGATGAAGTCTGATAAAAAAACTACCAATTCACCATCAGTATGGATTAAATAAAATTAAATACCCTGGTGTGTTAAAAAAGTGTTGCAACGCATGAATGGGTTCTTCCTCCCATATTCTACGTGTTGGATTATGAACTAAGAGAGATTCTGTATAGTTCCAAGAGTGTTTCATCTCATCTGTGAGCTCTACAACGGATTTATTCGTTTTCTCACTCAATTTATAATACCGAGCTAGCTTATAGAGTGAGATATGTAAAATTTCAACACTAAATGCTGAAAGTACCTTCTCTACCTCTTGAAGAATCAAGTTCTTAACTTCTTGTGTATTCATGTCCATATCAGGCCAATTACGAGTAAAGATTTGGCGATATTCTACAAAATCACCAATATTTAAGCGAGCGATATTAAAATGTCTAGGGAAGAATTCATTAGAATCCTTAATAGCCCCTGTAGCGATTTTATGTTCTGCTGGATAGTCATTACCCTTCTCTATTGATAATTTGCTTGAAGTAGGCAAAAAACTTGTACAAGCATCAATATCATGCCCTTGAGTGGTTGTAGGATGTGTATTTTTATCCGTAAGTAACGAATATGGAGCAAATGGCTCAAAATCTTCTTTTGCTAATTGTGATTCAAAACGTAACTTTGGAAGTTCTGTGAAATCGAGATTGGTCCCGATAATGGATAGATTTAGCTTTTTTGCTATTGGAAAAAAGAATTGTGCAGAATTCTGTGCAGTTGCCCCATCACAAATAAAAAGGGAATCTAATGAACAGGTCGAATCATTCTCTTTGTTAAATTCCTCTGTGTATTTGCGTGAAATCACTGAATAGCGTGGAAATCCAAGAAACTCTCTGTAAAGCTTATGTTTATGAGTCCTAAAAAAAGTATCATCAGGCATACATAACAATTTTCTCCTTTCAGAGGTACTTAAGACGCCTTGATCAATTAAGAGAGTTTCTAACAAAGTAAGTCAGTTAATTCTCTGACGTTATTTAAATTCTTTTAGTTTTCAATAGGAATGGGAATCAATTTTTAGTAAAAGTATAATCCTAATTCTAACGATATTGAAGAATATATTCTGATTTCAATTTTGAGGGATCTCTGATTGAATGATTATGAATTACAAACTGATCGAATTGTGCAAAAAGTACGAGATAATGATTATAAATCAGTTCTACTACAATTTCCGGAGGGTATGCTAGATGAACCTTTGAATCAGGTACAGAAAGTCCTTTCTGACGAGGGAATTCAGGTTTACACTGCGGGAGATCCCAGCTATGGTGTCTGTGATCTGGCTATTGCTCTAGCAAAACGTCTTAATTGTGATCTATTAATCCATTTTGGTCATTCGGAGTTTGGATTTCACAGTCAGGTAAGTTCAGTTCAATCTGACCTGATTGATATTATGATAATACCAGCTTATTATGTTCCACCCCAAGAGTTGGATTACAATTCTCTTATTGATGAAATTCGGAAAAAAAAATGGAAAACTATCGGTTTGGCGTCAACTATTCAACATATAAAGAGCTTGGATAAATTAGAAGAGAAACTTACCGAGTATAATTTTCAAATCATTAGATACAAGGAAGGGCAAATTTTAGGATGCAACGTCCATTCACTTCAAATAGGAGATGAAAAGTGTGATGGCTTTGTTAGTATTCATGCTGGATATTTTCACACTCATGGGATTTTACTAAATACTAGCAAACCTTTGATGCAATTCAATCCTTATAGTGGAGGGATTAAGACCTATGGGGAAGAAGAGCATACTAAAGTAATTCGTCAACGTTTTACACTCCTTACAAAAGTGAGAAACATTAAAAAATGGGGAATAATCGGAAGTTCAAAACTTGGTCAGCTCAATCAGAATATGATTGGAAATATTCAATCACTATTATCAGAGAGAAAGTTAGAAAGTTTAACTGTCGTCGCTGAAAATATAAATCCACAGATGTTATCAAATTTTACCAACATTGAAGCTTGGGTTGTAACTGCTTGCCCTCGTATTGCTATTGATGACAAGATTCGATATTTAAAACCTATTATTACATTTAAAGAATTTCTTTATCTCTTTCACCAATTAAAATGGGAAGATCTCTTAGAACATGGTTTCTTTTAACAAATGTTTACTATAGATAAAGAGATCGATCCTCGGATTGTTTTACTAGATTTATTTTTATAGGAAGAGGTATTCTAAGATATATGTGATCACTAGATAGAGTACTTACTAGTCTCGGAGACCAGTTGATTTGAAGGAAAACCCAATTAGTGAGCTATCCTCCCTCAGATCGAAGAAGGAAAAAGCCATACTTTTGGAATCAAAATCACTTCGTGGATCGGATTTACTAGTTATTCTGTCTGATGAGGGAGGTTTGCCAGTTTATACTCGTTTTGTGCAAGTAAATGAGCTTGGTGATATTACATACAAAGATACACCTTCTACTCGAGCTAATAATGAGAATATCGTTCTTATTTCAGGCTTACTTGAAGCAATTATTCAACTCAAAGATATAATTAAACCAACATTAACCCCTTTGACAGATAAGCCGAATTCACCAATCTATGTCGACTATGCGAAGGCTGAAAGTGGTATAAGTCTTCTTTCAATGTCTACAACACCAGAATTTCAACAACTCCCTGGAACTCTATTAAGTCAATATGTTCCTTTTCAAACAGATACAAATTTACCAGAAACAGACTCTTGGGAGCGAAATTTTGAGGAGATAATGGGAGGGCCCTTAGGTGAAGATGCGGCAATATACAAGCATATATTGAGTAAGATTAAGATTGATCTAGCTGAATTTGTGTCATTTATTCTTGTTTACGATGATCAAGGCAATTATTTATTTTCTACTGCAAAACAACAAGAATTACAGGGAGTTGCGGATCCTTTACTAAATTCTATCTCTCAATATATCAAGAGAGAATATTTGATGAAGAAATATCGTGAAAATTTGACTTTAATAGGAGCAAAAAGGTTACATGATTCTGTGATCTGGCATTTCAAGTGTTACGATAAGATCTTCGTATTTTTTACCTATATTATTCCTGATCTGTATGATTTTGATATTTTGAAAACCGAAATGATCACATTCATAACAAATAATCTTGAAAAGTTTATAAAAGCAACTAAACTATATTCCTCGCCTCCTGGTTCAATTTCAAGCAATATAAAGACTACACGTTTCACATTCTTATCTTGATTTTCCTTGGATTTGATCCTTGCTGCTTGAGAAATATTTTTAATGTCATTAAGTGTTATTCAGAGTATTACTGTAAAAATTTTCACAGATATGGTTAAGAATGTCAGGTGAAAGATTAGAGCGTCCAAAAGTAGAAAATGCAAAGTCAGGAAGATCTAAATGTCGGGGGTGTCAGGAAAATATAATCAAGGATGATCCTAGGATAGGGATCCCTTTTCCATTCACCACTCCCAAAGGGGAAGTAATTACCTCCTATCGGTACTATCACGTGAACTGTACTCCTCGTTATGAGATGCAAAATGTTATCTCATTCCTAACAAAGGAAGAAGATAATGCTGATCCAGATTTACGAGCTCAGATACTTGCCTCGCTTAATCAACTAATGGAGAAGAAACCTTCGAATGAATTGAAATCTGAGCAACCTGTACAGAATCCCCTTCTAGAATATGCAAAAAGTTCACGTGGGAGATGTAAGCAATGTGAAGAAAAAATTGAGAAAGGAACTATAAGGGTTGCAGAACCAACACTGATTGAATTGGATGATGGAAGACGATTTATCTCGAATAAATATTCGCATCTCGACTGTTATTTAGATAAAGCAGAAAATCCTGGTGATTCGATTGAAGCACTAATTAAAACCTCACTTGAGAAAAAAACGATTCAATCGGAGCAAGTACCAGAAATTAAACAGAGTTATCGCTATTTAAGTGAAAAAACAACGGATTTGGATAAAATTCTGGATGCTATTGGTAGTGAACCATTTGAACTATCCAAATTACGGGCTTTAGCAAATGAAAAGGGAGTTAATTACAACTTGGTAGAACAAGCCATCGATAGGGCATTAAAGCGAGGAGAATATTTTAAACCTACACCTGATACAGTACAAAAGTTAATCTGACAAAATATAGTAGAAATTCAGTCTTAAAGAGACACAAATCATTCTAATTCTTCATGATATTTCTTTTGGGAGAAAATCACATAGAATGTGATATGCTACCTCAGCTACTGTTTTGTATCCTTGAATGGATAAGTGGACTCCATCTCCAACCCCAAATTCTGCTTTTAATTTTCCATCTTGTTCCAATTTCGGATAAACATCGACTACATGGTCAGTAACGTGTGTTTGGATGAACTGATTCAGTTGAAGAACTTGTTTTTCTAGACCAATGATATTCATGGGAGGAATTGTAAACAAGAAACAAGGAACTTGGATTGAGTTACAGTACTGATGGGCTCCCTCAATGGTATACCATATATCTTTAGGGTTTCTTCCCATACCAAGATCATTAGCTCCTCCCCAAAACAATACGCATGTATATTGAGTTAAATTGGAGATTGCTAGTAATCGATGATATATATCGCTTGAAAATTCACCACATACTCCTTCATTATCCAATTCAACGATTAGCTTCGGAAAATTCTTTTGAAGGGCGACTTCCAACCAGAATTCGTATGTACTTTCTGGGATTCCACCAAAATGAGGATCAAATTGAGGAAATCCTGCTGTATGACTATCACCTATACACAGGATCTTTATTTTTCGTGTCATCAAAATCAGTATCTAGGTAGTCTTTGGTGAATCTAGAATGTTTAAGATTGACAGCAAGTCAATTTGGAGGTAGTCTATCCTTTTTGAAGAAATGAAAGCGCCAAGGATAATTACCAGATAAAAAATTACGTTTAAGTATACCAACCAATCATAAATATTCCAAGAAGTCAGGATTAAGTCCAATTGCTCAATTCCTTTAAATACCAACCAGCAAAAAACAGAAAGACATGTATAAACTAATATAAAAGCGCCAATGCTGAAAACTCTTTGTGTAAGTAGCATAAGCTTGATTTCTTCATCTTCAAAGTTATTTAAAATCAGGTTAACTCTCATATAAGCCCGAACTAAAAGATAAATTATCGAGATAAAACTACCTAAGTACAAAAAGATCTCAATTCGAACTGGATCAATTAAAAGGTAAGTACTGCGATTAATCAATGTAAAAACCGCCATACCAATAGATCCCCCAAATAATGGGAGTGTGTATTTTTCTAAAAGGTTAGTGCAATTTAAAAACGCAGAAAAATATGCATTTCCGACTTCCATGAAAATAATCCAAACAAATACGTTTGCGACAAGGAAAAAATCAATTGAAGGGGTATCAGGGATTAGAACAGCTAATAGAAAGAAAAAGAATAGCAGACTAACTGAGATAAAAATAATCGAAATGTGCAAAAGGACAGGCTCCTCCTTTTGTTTAAAGAGCCGAAAAAATGATACACTATGAAGTAGGGAGAAACCAGAATTAACCAAAAGAGGGATACCTAGTACTAACGTTTCCAAAACAGTCATACTACTCATCTCTCAAAATACCTTCTTGATCGAGTCCAAGTTCGTGATAAATCCTTGTTGCATATTCTTTTGACCATTCATCAGTTTTTTCTTCAAGAACTTTTGCAGCTAAGACTGATATTTTTAAGTTGAGTATTTTTGCGTTCTTTTCTAAGTGTTCTAGGGTTTTTTTATTGATTCTGATTGAAAGTACTCGTGTAGATACCATTTTACTAACCTATTTTGCATAGAGTACAAGAACAAGAAATTGTAATCGTTGTAAACAAGGAATTATCAATAACCATTTTAATCTTCTGTAAGTGTTCATTAAAGCATTTACTTGGTGAATCATTTCATGACGGATGTGTCGATACATTTAGCAGCCCAAGATGAGCAAATCCAATCATCTTTTATCCAAAAAGTCCAAATTTGGATCTTTGCGCTTAGAGCTCCTTTTTTCACAGCCTCGATTGTTCCATTGCTCCTTGGAATGGCCATCGCTTATTATGAAACCGCCACATTTGATTTTATTCTTGGTCTGTTAACGTTAGTTGCAGGAGTATCTATACATGCAGGTACAAACCTTGCAAACGACTATTATGATCGTTCAACAGATGACATAAACGAATATTATTCACAGTTTAACGGGGGATCACGAATGATACAAAATGAAATTATTGCTCCACGTAAAATACTAATTGCGTCCATTTTATCCTATATAATAGGATCTATAACAGCACTTGTCATTTTATTCTTAATTCAAGGTTACTTATTAGTTATATTTCTTTCTGTGGCGGTATTATTGGGATTCTTTTATACAGCATTACCAGTTAGTCTTAGTTATCGTGGATTGGGAGAAATAGCGGTCTTTGTTGGTTTTGGGCCACTTGGTGTTTTTTCTGCTTATTACATACAGATGGGGCATGTCAATTCAAGTGCCTTACTCCTAGCCTCTATACCTATTGCAATATTAATCTCTCTGGTGTTATTCTTGAATGAATTTCAGGATTCAGAAGCTGATGCCAAAGCAGGCAAGAATACTTTAGTAGTGGCTCTTGGTAAGAAGAAATCTATCAAAATTTATTCAATAGGAATGATATTAGCTTACATTACACTTATAATATTTGTTGCATTATCATGGTTCCCTATTATCACACTTCTCCCTATAATAACAGTTCCGGTAGCAATCAAAGCTGTGACTCACGCAAATGAGAATTATGATAAAATCAAGGAGCTACTACCTGCTAATGGACAAACAATTTTAATTCATTTTGTTTTCGGTGTGTTGTTTGCTCTCAGTTTTGCAATTGCATAATTCTGCTGACAGAGTACAAATTTTCTTTTAGGTAAAGAGATATAACTTTCTTTAGATTATTGTTTACTGAATTTTAAATTGATTTCGTTTTAAAATTCTCTCCTTAAAGTCGAATTCTGCATTAATTAAGTTAGAACACTGGGTAAACTGATGAAGTGCTTAGGTATCGATATTGGTGGAACTTTTACCGATTTTATAATCATTGATCCAGAAAAAGGAGAAGTTCACCTCCATAAAATTTCAAGTACACCAGAAAATCAATCTATTGGTACACATCTAGGTTTAGAGCTGTTTAAAGAGAAAGAAGTTTGTCTTTCTGATTTGGATGTGGTTGTACATGGAACAACTGTAGCTACAAATGCTATCTTAGAAAAGAAAGGAGTAAAAACAGCATTAATTACTACCAAAGGATTTACAGATATTATTGAGATTGGACGTCAGAATCGCTTAAACCTTTATTCATTTTATCCTGAAAGGGTTGAGCCTCTTATCCCAAAAGACTATAGATTTGGAATCAGAGAGCGATTGAACTCTGAAGGAAAAATAATTACCCCTTTGAAAGTGGATGATCTTCTCTCAATTATCAAAAAAGTTCAAGATCTTGGAATAGAGTCAGTAGCAGTTTCATTATTGTTTTCATTCTTCAATCCGAAACATGAAATTCAAATAACCCAGAGAATAAAAAACAAACTTCCAGATTTGCATGTTTCACGATCAAGCTGGGTATTTCCTGTATTTCGAGAATATGATCGTACGAGTGTGACTGTTCTAGATGCCTATATAGCTCCCCTGATGAAAAACTACTTTGGATCCTTCCTAAAAGTAATCCAAAGACAGAATATTCCAAATCCTCCATTAGTTCTATTATCATCTGGTGGGGTTACTCAGATTAGAAATGCTTCAGAAAAATCTGTGGAAACCATTCTCTCGGGATTGGCTGGAGGGGTTCTTGGCGGATCATATTCTTCCCAGTTGTTACATCTCGATAATATACTAACAGTGGATATTGGTGGAACATCTACAGATGTCGCAAGTATTGTAAATGGTAAGATTGAAATAACCACCGAAAATGAAATTTCAGGATATCCGATTAGTTTACCAGCTATTGCTGTCAAGACCATCGGTGCAGGAGGAGGATCTATTGCTAGGTTCAAATATGGAATATTACATGTTGGTCCGGAGAGTGCTGGAGCTGATCCAGGTCCAGCTTGTTATGACAAAGGGGGATTAAAACCTACGGTTACAGATGCGAATTTGGTGAGACGCTTATTAAATCCTGATTATTTCTGTGATGGGAGGATAAAAATACACCCTAAAAAATCGGAAGAGGTATTAGCTAAACTTACAAAGGAATTATCACTACATTCTATAGAGGAAGCTGCGGAAGGAGTAATTGAGGTTTTTGAAAATAACGTCGCTTTAGCCTTACGAAAAGTAAGTACTGAAAAAGGATTAGATAGTCGAAACTTCACACTGTGTTGCTTTGGAGGAGGGGGACCATTACATGCTTGTTCTCTTGCTCGACGTCTTTCAATGTCACAAGTAATTATTCCTCCTTATCCAGGAGTATGGTCTGCTTTTGGCTTATTGAACGCTAATATAAAACACGATTTGACAAAATCTATTATTAAGCCATTAACGAAATCAATTAAGCCTCATTTAGAATCTTCATTCACCGAGTTGATTCAAAAGGGAATAGAATTATGTGTAGATGATGGATTTCAAGAAAAGGACATATTGATTGTAAAAGATGTCGATATTCGACTTGTGGGACAATCTTACGAGATTACTGTCCCTTACAGTGAAAAAGTGCAGGATATGCAAGAATCATTCGATATTACCCATGAACAGGCATATGGATATTCAACTCCAGAGGCTCCCCATGAGTTGATTAATATTCGTGTTTCAGCAATTGTTAAATTACCCAAGTTTACTTTAGCCAAATTACCACTAGGTAAGAAATTTCCTCCTTCAGAAAGCATAGTAGACGTACGTAAGGTTTATCTAGATGGTGAATGGCAGGAAGCAAAGGTATATCAAAAGGAATTTCTGCTTTCAGGAAATAAAATTGATGGGCCAAGTATTATTGAACAGGCAGATTCCACTGTGCTAGTTGAGGAAGGATGGATAGCTGAAATCCTTCAAGATGGGCATATTCTTATGAAAAAGTTCTAGGTGGTCTGTATAAAAAATGAAGTCAGATCTTATTAGCTTAAGTGTTATTCAGAAAGCCTTAGAAAATATTGCGGAAGAAATGGGAATCGTTCTTCGTCGTGCTTCATTCAGTGCCAACTGTAAAGAGCGACTTGATTTCTCATGTGCGATTTTTAATTTTGAAGGAGAGTTGGCGGCTCAAGCAGAACATATTCCAGTCCATCTAGGTGCGATGTTTTCTTCCATGGATACAATACTGTCCCAATATGATAAAACCGATTTTAATCCAGGGGATATAATTGTACTTAATTCACCTTTCACTGGAGGCACTCATCTTCCAGACATATCATTCATACTACCAGTGTTCATTGAAGATGAATTGACATTTTTTGTAACTAATAGAGCTCATCATTCAGATATTGGGGGTTCAACTCCTGGCAGTATGCCGGGTACATCAACGGAAATATATCAAGAAGGCTTGATAATTCCTCCAGTAAAACTATATTCAAAAGGAATCGAAAATAAAGATATTCTGAATTTAATTCTCGCAAATGTTCGCATTAAAGAAGAACGACTTGGGGATTTTAGAGCTCAACGTGCAGCGCTTCTTAGAGGAGAAGAAAGGTTAACCGAGTTATCACATGAATACGGGAGAGAAATTCTGCTAAATTCAATTATCCAATTAATGAACCTTTCAGAAAGGTCATTTAAAGAGCATCTAAAATCTTTTCCAACTAAAGTACTAAAATTTAATGATTTTTTAGATTCTAACGGTATAAATGATCAACCAGTGAAGATTCAAGTTAGTATTAAAGCTATTAGAGACAAAATTTCTATATCATTTGAAGGGACAGCTAAACAACAGATTGGTAATGTTAATTGTCCAAAAAGCGTTGTTTATTCCTGCGTATACTATGTGTTCAGAGTTTTGACAGACCCAACAATAATGACGAACGCTGGATTATTTAGAAATATCGAGATAAATATTCCTAAGGAAAGTCTTCTTGATCCAAGTCCACCTGCTGCAGTTTCGAGCGGAAATGTCGAAACCTCCCAAAGGATAGCAGACGTATTATTAGGAGCATTGGCTCAAGCTTTTCCTGAGATCCCGGCAGCATCTCAAGGAACAATGAATAATGTTGCTCTAGGATCAACGAAAGGGAAAGTACCCTTTACGTATTATGAAACTCTTGGAGGAGGAACGGGAGCTGGAAAAGTTCAAAATGGAACATCTGCCATCCATAGCCATATGACAAACACTTTGAATACTCCTATAGAGGCCTTTGAACTTATTTACCCTTTTAGGGTACAGAAGTATGCTATTCGAGAGAATTCGGGAGGGGATGGAAAAACTGTCGGAGGTAATGGCATTGTAAAGGAAATTAAATGTCTTGAGGATACTATAGTCTCAATACAGTCTGAAAGAAGAAAGTTTTGTCCATACGGTCTGTTTGAAGGCCAATCAGGGAAGAGCGGGAAAAATCTCGTAAAAAAGAAGAATGGAGAAAAGCAAGTTCTACCTGGAAGAACCATTTCCGAACTCCTATCAGGTGAGACCTTAATCATAAAAACCCCAGGTGGTGGGGGATACGGTAAGAAGGATAGTGTGTAACTGTGAAAATTAAAAATTATGAATCACTTGTTGAGCTGCCTTCTAGTTCAAAAGAACTTTTATCCCGCAAGCTTCTTCTGAATTTCGCACAAATTGGACTAGCTGCAGTTAATCCATTTGATATTGTGGCAAAAAATCTTCAATACGACACCTCCTCTCAACTGCTTAAAATTTCTTCTTCAAAATTTCATCTTGCGGGTAAACATGTCCATGTGATTGGCACAGGGAAAGCTGTGGGGCGAATGGCTGAGGCAATTGAATCAATCCTATCCGATGTGCAATTATCGGGCATTATAAGTGTTCCAGAGGGGGTAAAACAATCCCTTTCTCTTGGAAAAATTCAGTGTGTAGAATCTACTCATCCTCTTCCAACAGAAGCTAATATACGTAATACACAAAAAACTTTAAACTATTTTAAGAAAATAAGCCCAAATGATTTTGTTATCAGTTTGATAAGTGGAGGAGGATCGGCATTATGGTCAGCTCCGGTTCCCCCCATTACGCTTAATGATCTTAAAGAGCTTAATCACCTACTTCTTCACTCAGGGATGTCAATCCATGAAATGAATGTAATTAGGAAACACATATCTCTGATTAAAGGTGGAAAAGCAGCAGCTCTAATTCCAGCTCCAACCTTGGTTCTATTGCTATCTGACGTTATTGGGGATAAAATTGAAAGTATTGCGTCTGGGCCTTTTTTCCCAGATCGTAGTACATTCAATGACGTTGCTAGGATATTAAGTGAGTATAATTTATCGAAAGAAGACTTACCAAATAATATTAACAAAATTTTAAAAAGAGGGAAGGCTGGTGAAATATCTGATACACCAAAACCTGATAGCCCTATTTTTTCCCGATTTCACCCTATTATTATCGGTTCAAATTCAGTAGCAAGACAAGCTATAAGTGATCAAGCAACTAATGTTGGTTTAAATAACAAAAACAATGAAGAAATGATAGAAGAAGAAGTTAGGATTGTAGGAAGAAATTTAGCTAACTTAGGATTAGAACTACATGAAAAGAATGTCTCTCCATGTCTATATATCTTTGGAGGTGAACCTACTGTTAAGGTTAAAGGAGAAGGAATTGGAGGAAGAAATCAAGAAGTTGTTGCAGCTTTCCTTAAAGAATTAAGTAAACTTGATACCTCTCCCGATATTTCATTATTATCCTTCGGAACAGATGGAATTGATGGAAATTCATATTTTGCAGGAGCAATATGTGATAGATTCACCATTGAGACCCATAAACAAAAGAAAATTCCTTTAGATGCATTTCAAGCTAATAATGATTTAAGTAGCTTTTTTCTTGAATTAGGCAAATCTTTAGTTATTTTAGGACCAACAGGAACAAATGTAATGGATATTCAACTTTTACTTGTAAATGGGTCAAATTTGAAAGAAAATCTTAGAGTAACTTCGGAATTATGATATGTTTTTCTTCTGATTCCAGAATCAGTTATGTATGCTTTTTAAGTAATGCTCATTTCAATGTACATAGAAGTATCATTTCAGTAACTCTTAGTTTACGGTGATTCAATGGAGCTAACAAAAACAGGGATTCCAGGTTTAGACGAACTTCTAGGAGGCGGGATACCCACAGGATGGACAGCTATTATTTCTGGTGCCCCTGGATGTGGAAAAACATGCCTTTCTGTCGGTTACTTGGTTGAGGGAATAGATAAATTCGACGAATCAGGGATTTTTTGTAGTTTTAATGAATCTAGAAAAGAGCTATTACTTACTCAGAAGTCGTTCGGGTATGATTTGGCTAAATATGAAGATGCTGGGAGATTAAAAATACTAGATTTCTCTTATGGACGTGCAATAGGAGAAGGTCAGTTAGCTCTTCAGCAAACAAAAGTAGATCTTCCTGCACTCACAAAAAGTATTAAAGAATCAATTAATGAAATTGACGCAAAACGTCTTGTTATAGATCCTCTGACCATTATTTCACTTCTTTTCGATAATATTCGTGAAGTAAGATACAATTTTTTACGATTTTTTGACGTCATTCGACGTTTTGGGATCACTTCTTTAGCAATTACAGAGAGTAGTAATTCTAAAGGATTTACAGTAGAAGAATTCCTTGCAGCGGGTATTATACGGTTATACAACGAACGTCTAGGATCTAAACGTCAGCGAGGAATAGAAATTGTTAAAATGAGAGGGATTAATCATAAACGAGGACTATTTCCTCTATCTATTACTTCCCAGGGAATCATTATATCCCCTGAAGTGGAAATGCTGTCATAGAGAAATTATTAAAGGAAAACACTGAAGGAAAAAACCTGGTTAAAACTTATTTTAGTGTTTTGATTATAAATAATGACGATTATAATCCCTCCCCAGTTTGAACAGTTGAATTATTTTGGTTTTATTCCTCCTTGGGCTTAGTAGGAATTTTTCCTTCCAATTTTGCCTTGGCTTCTTCGATTCCACCCCTAAAACCGTCATCTTTTGTTTTTTTGAGCAATTCTTTCTTTAAATCATCTGGTATTTTTTGATCATCTTCTGACATTGAAAGTCCTCCAAAGTCTTCTTTCCACTTCTTAACTAAAAAGGTTTTCATATTTTTGTTTTATGGGAGCTGAATAAATCAAATTTAGATCCGACATAAATAAAAATATATCATGCTGGAAGTATCTTCAAACTACATTTGTTTCTAGGTGCATACTCAGGTGTTTAATCGGGTCAGTACTCCCCTGAAAGATTTTTCAATTATTCCAACCAGTCCTGGAATTTATCGGTTTCTTGATGAATACCAAGATATTCTCTATATTGGTGCCTCTAAAAATCTCCAAAAACGTATATCTCAATATTTTAAGCGATCAAAATTAATGAAAAAGAAGTACTCCCAAATTCAGATCCTAACAAGATATATTGAGTATCAAGAGTGCTGTAATGAGGAGGTTGCATTCGAGACCGAAAGGATCCAAATTTGGACAAACCAACCAAGGTTAAATGTCCGTAATAATGGAATTCATTCTTTCTCCTATTTAATATTAAGGAAAATGCCTCATATTCATCTTTTAACCAGTACAGAAGAGGTTCTCCCCAAATTAAAGGAACATGATGAAATCTATAGGATCAATATTCATTTTAAGAAGCTGCAAATTCTGGTTGAGCAAATACGTAGAAATTTAAAATTTTGTACTTCTACAGATACTCGTTCTTGTTGGGAATATCAATTAAATCTATGTACGAGGAATTGTGACCAGATAAAAAGTAGAGACGACCAAATAGAAGCTAACAACGAAAAAAAATTGATTAATGCACTAAAATCATCCAGTTCAGAACTTATTTCTGAATGGACTGAATATATTGAATTTTTAATTGACCACATGGAGTTTGAAGAGGCACAAAGAGTTTGCACATCCTTAAAAGCACTTAAAGTCTTAAAAAGGCGTTTTGTGGGTGTCGGACATCCTTATGACCAAAATACATTTATCTTCAAGATTTCAGCGGATTCAACGAAACTTATCCCTACTACAATCTATTCATATCAAAATGGAAAAATTGTGAGTAAAAATACTCATATTGCCCAGAGAACCGAGAATATGTCGTTGGAGGTTTTTATCTTATATTACCTCCAGGAATATTTTCAGAAAAATACAACAATTCCTAAAAAGGTAACAATAAATCATCAATTAGACTCTAAAAATCAGTTCCGTCTTAAAAAATGGATGAGAAGGTATTTTCACAAACCAGTATTACTTGAATATTGTAAAAATTGATTATTGATCCAGTTTAATGGACAGAGTAAAATATTCGTTCTCGTAGTTTCCCCTTATTCTTGGTACTTATAAGTGAAATCTTACCTATTTCTGCAGTATTTTTTACGTGTGTACCTGCACAGGCTGCAAAATCATAGTCGCCAATAGAAATAATTCGAATCGATTTAACTGATTTAGGCACCATTTCTAGATACTTTGTCTGGTATTCTTTTTCTCTGAGATAAGCGAATGCTTCTTCGCGTGGTAACGTTTTTATTAATATGGGAAGCTTTTTTGCCAAAATAGAGTTAATCTCTATGGTTATTTCTGTTAATTCTTCAGGGGAGATTTTTCGTAACGGTTGAAAATCTAACCTGCTTTTAGATTGTTTCAAGTGTGTACTAACCGTTTCAGATTGAAAATTAATCTGAAAATATCGACTGATAACATGTTGGGCTGAATGGCTTCGCATCAACTCATAACGGTATTCCCAATTCAATTTTCCTTCGACTTCAGAACCCACACTAAAATCCTGAATATCTGTCTCATGAATGATCTCTCCCTTCTTTATTCGTGTATTTTTTACCTTTATGGGATGATTATTAATAATTAAAGTTCCTTTATCCCCTGGTTGTCCTCCTCCTTCAGGGTAAAAGGAAGTTTCCTTTAATACAAGTCCATCTGTTGTTGTTTTATCTAAAGTAGTTTTGAAATCTTTCATGTAATTGTCTTCAAGATACAGTCGCTTAGTCATATTAAATTCTCCATAGAATACACTTGTGTTATTAATTCTGAACAATTGATTGAACTACTCGTCGTTATAAGTAAATACTTAATCATTTTAATCTGGTGAGTCAAAAAATGTATCAAGTTGTATCGTTCGTTTGTAATGTTTAATTTTTTTCGCCACGGATTCTGCGGCCATCCTTTCCCTTTGTTTTAATGGTGTCTCTGGAAGTTCTAGTCGTAAGTGTAGAAGCTCGTTCCGATACCATTCAGCAATTTGCTTTTCACCAGGATCAGGTTTTAGTTCCCTTTTTTTCATTATATTGTCGATACGAGATCGTAAATACTTCTCTGTAAGTTCTTCTTGATTTTTTTTCGATTCGTGAGGATGAGCGAGTCTAATTTGTTCCTCTGCTTCCTGCCACCACTTAGCCATCTTTTTGGGATCCAGTTCTAATTGTTTATACCCATCTTTTGGCATTCAAGCACTTCACATTCAAATCATTATTGCAGGGGGAAGCTCAAACCAGCAATCAAGAATGTTCCTCCTATCTAACATTAAGTTGATCTTATTCCCAGATAATTTAATTGATGAGTAGAATACCAATTATAGCGAATGAATAAATATAATTTCTTCTTACCCATGCTGAATGTTTACGTATCTCATCAAAACTACTCTGTAAACGCGTAGTCTGGATTAAATATAGAATCATCAAAGAAATTGAGAATAAAATGGAAATGTTTACAACTATTTCGGGTAAATAACTCTTTAATGAAGAATTCAACCCCAAATAAAATATACTAGATGCTAGCATACAAAAAATGAGACTTCGAAGCAGTAAAATGCTATACCGATGTCCTAATACAACAGAAGTAGTTTGCTGGTTTCCTTTTTGATCTATCTCAAGATCGAGTAATTGGGAATTGAATTGTATCCAGATGCCATCAAGAATTGACAAAGCAAAAAAAAGTAGAAAAAGTGGTTGTTGAAAAAGTTCTGATAATGGTGACAAAACCAGTCCTCCTAGAACAAAGAACAAACCAGATGCATACAATCCATGAGTAAATAAATCAAGAAACAACCGTTCTTTGAAACGGATGGGAGTAGCGCTGTAAAAATGGCCTACTAGTAATGTAATCCCGATAAGGAGTAACCCATCTAATCCGATGAATAAACTAAATGATAGAGAAATAATTACAGGTGTAATTAGCAAAAGTTTCGCAAGATAAGGCTTTTCTAGAATATTCGAATTACAGAAGTAGTTCCGTTTGCCTTTTTCCTTATCTAGGATATCAAATGGCGCATCATAATAATCATTAATCATCCATACATAGGGAAGTAAACAAACAGAAATTATTACTGCTGCAGTTATTTTCAACAGATTCTTCGTTAAAATAGACATATCCCAGTGTAAAATTGCTAATTCTGCGAATAAACCAAATAGCATGAATGGAAGTCCGAAAAGAACACCAATCAAAAGTCGATTTTGAATAATAAAAGCAAAAATACTTTCGAATCGTTTTCCTTCAATATCTTCAAGCTTAATAGATGGTATAGGTATAACCTCACATAATTTGTATTCTCACGCAGTTTAAAGTGGGTTATTTTTTCATTTTTCCACTCCTAAATGAATTCAATTTTTTTTTCTCTAAATCCTCCTCAATACAATATTAATTAAATAATTAAAAGATTTTTCACTTGGATCCAGAAATATTTTTCAATCGCAGGGATTTGGTAAATTACTCACTAGAGTTCAGATAAGAAGAACGATATGTGGTTTTATGGCGTATGAAGATGAAGATCGTAAACCAGGTCAAACCAAATTCGTCGATGTGACGCCTGAAACAGTACGATTAAAGGAACTTGATCATTTTTGGATAGAAATTGAAAAAAAAGGTATTGAATGGCGCTTGTGGCGTTTTTCTTACCTTGACACTGATTTGACCGAAAATTATCTTCCAGATCTCACTCATGCTCGATTCAATGAACCTATCCTTCTAATTCATGGATTTAGGTCGAAACATACCATTTTCAATTGGTTCGCACGAGAACTGTGGAGACATGGTTTTCGTTATATCTTTGCACTTGATATTTCAAGTTTAATTGATTTGAACGTTGCCAGTGCTAATCTTTCAGAGAATGTGAAAACCATTAAAGAAATAACAAATGCACACAAGATTTCAGTTCTAGCACACGCTTCTGGTGGAATATTGACTCGTTTCTATGCTAAATTTCAGAATGGAGCCGCCCATATACGAGTGTTGGCTATGATTGGGAGTCCTCATGACAAAACTCAGTATCTGAAATTACTCCAAAACAAGAGTCGTGCGTCTGAAGAGGAAGTAGAACAAGCTATCGACTACTTTGAGGATATAAGTTCAACTATTAGCGAAAAAGAGCTTTATTTTCTTACCCAAATAAATGTTGGAGGATCTGTATGGTCAACTGAAAAAAATGGAAGTGTAGTTAGATTTATTCCTTTACCTGATGCGGTAAACATCTCTATTGGAGAAACACAGTTGCGAGTTCACAAGCATAGAATTGTATTTCGTCTCGTTCAACCCTTTTTAATTCCACAAATCGCTATATTTAAGATCCGTCTTCTTACTCTAGTCAATATACATTCGCCACTTTCTTTATGGATTCACTCACAAGGCCGAGTAACACAACAATACCCCCGACAAGGATTTATTGCACCTCATCAAGATATCGCAATTCCCGAAAATCCTGTTATAGTATATACTAATCAGGTTGAACTTAACCGTGAGGATCCATTAAAACTCGTTATTCATGCATTTGAGAATGTACGTTTACAACAAAAGAGGGTTGGGAGACTTGAAGTACCAATAAAATTGGATAGTCTTCCACGAGTTGAGTATTTGTCTCTATTAGGAGAAGAGGGACAACGAATTGATCTAGCATTGTATGCATACATACCTTAGGGATCTCGAAAGTGAATTTATACAAACAGGCGGCAGATTTGATAAAGAAAAAATCAAATATTGTAGCTTTTACAGGTGCTGGTATAAGTGTAGAATCGGGTATTCCAGATTTTCGGAGCTCTGGAGGACTATGGGAGAGATTTGATCCGAATGAATACGCAGAATATTCTGCATTCCTAAAATGGCCAGAAAAGTTTTGGACAATGCATTCTGAACTTTCTGAGATGGTGTTAACAGCAGAACCTAATCCTGCCCATCTAGCACTTGCAACATTAGAATCTATGGGTAAATTGACAACTGTAATTACTCAAAACATTGATTTTCTACATCAACGTGCAGGAAGCTCTCGTGTTCTTGAACTCCATGGAACAGGAGAAACTGCTTCATGTTTAAGTTGTGAAAAACAATATGATCGTGTAACAGTGGAGAAAATTCGTGAAACAGCACATGTACCGAGATGTACGGTGTGTGATGGATTAATAAAACCAAATGTAGTTTTATTCAGTGAACTTCCTCCTGTCGATGTATTTGAAGAGGCTAGACGAGCTCTTCTTAAGGCAGATTTAGTAATAATTATAGGTAGCAGTTTAAGTGTATACCCAGCGGCAGCTTTACCTTCTGTTGTAAGTTTTGCTAATACTCCTCTTATAATTATAAATGAGGAGCCAACAAGTATGGATAATTACGCAAACGTGGTTATTCAAGGAAAAGCTGGAGAAATCTTCCCTCGAATTATTAATGCATTAAATGAAAATAGTAACTTTAACTGAGCAGTTTATGCATAAGAATCGCATGTTCTTTTCGTGCATAGTAGTTTTTTAACTTTTTAACCTCAGAAAACCCATGTTTTTTATAGAAACGGATCGCTTTATGATTTTCATAATGAACCTGTAATTCAAGATTTTCTACTGAATAATGATCACTAATCTTCCTTTCAAAAGATAACAGTAGTTGTTTTCCAATTTTATGATGTTGAAGCTTTGGATCGACTTCTATCGTAATAATTCTTCCCAATAGAGGATTTCTACTGTCAATTTCTCCTGCAATAAAACCTACTATCGTATTCTGATCTTTTAATATTGCTGTTTGAGCTAAATGAGGTAATGAGGTATTAATAATTGCCATAATCAGAGAAGGACCATAACGCATTTTTGATGAGAATACTTGTTTCTCAAGTTCATTAATTGCGTCAACATCAGATATTTTACTCTGTCTGATATCAATTGCAAATGTTGGATCATTCATTTCTGATTCTTTCATTTTTACTCTCTACTAGATCGAATTCGTGGTTATTTTATAATTACTGAGATAAAGACTAAGAGGACTAAGAGTATAATTCATATCTGTGGAAAATCACTTAGTTCTAAATTTCCGTTGAGCTATCTAAGGGTTGTTGCAAAAAAATTTTTAGTTAGATAATTTCTGTACCATTGGACGAAAATTAGAATGCCTATGCATAAACTCGCAACTTTAGCTTACATTTTTTATGAAAATGAAGTCCTGTTACTTTATCGAAATAAGAAGGAAAATGACTTTCATGAGGGGAAGTATGTCGGAATTGGGGGTAGACTTGAACCAGGAGAAACTCCTCTTGAGTGTATAATCCGAGAAATCAAGGAAGAAGCCGGTTATGAGTTTGACCCTTCAGAAGTTCATTTTCGAGGGTATATTTACTTTGACGAAATTAATCGAAAGAAGGAATCAGAAGATTTACCCGCATTTAACTGGTTAGTATTTATCTATACAGTAACTGTAAAGGAAAAAAGAGACTTTACGAATTCTGAAGGGGAATTACATTGGTTTCTAAAAGAAAAAGTGCCATATGAGAATATGTGGGGTGGGGATCGAATATTTACTCCCAAATTATTAGAAACTGAGGAAATTATTGAGGGAAAATTTCTCTATAAGAATACTGGAATTAGTTGGTGGACCTTCGGTCGGGATTAACTGTTTCTTTCCTAATTTGGTAAGCACGCTCAACATTATCTGTTATAACACCATTTACATTGCGTTCAAAGCAATTACGTAAATATTGATCTGAATTCACAGTATAAGGGTTCACAAAAATACCGAGAGTACTTGCTTTGGAAAAACACCGATGTGCATAGAATTTATGAATTTTTGAAGATAGCCAGAAAGGTAGATTTATCCATCCATCAGGAACTTCGTTGTAAAAAAGGTGAAGTGCATCGCAATTATATTCTTGAACTTGAGAAATCATATTTCGTGAGAATTCAACTAACAATCCAGTAGGAATATCAGAATCAAGATTTTTAATATTCTTTAATGCGTTCCCGTGAAAAGATGAAATGATGAGTTTTTTTGGATTTTTTTCAATATCATATTGATTAAGTAACTGGATTAACTCCTCTACCCCCTTATTCTGAGTTTTCAGTTCTATATTCAAGAAAATTCTGTTTCCATATTTTTCCAAAACATCTGCAAGAGATGGAATAGTTATTCCTGTTGCCAATTCAATTTCTGTAAGAGTTTTAAGGTCTAACTCATTGAGTTGTTCTGGCCGACCAAGATTCGAAAGATCTGGATCATGAAAGCACACAAAATGTTCATCTGACGAAAGTTGTATATCAAATTCTATTCCATCTGCTTTTGCATTAAGAGCTGATTGAAAAGCGGGAATACTATTATCAGGTTCAGTTGTCTTACAATATCCTCTATGTGCAATAATGTAAGTCAAATTTAAGTCACCTATGCGCGAATAAGGATCCTAAAAACAAGGATCTAAGGAAATTTAATTCCCAGTAAGACTTAAGGTTGTTCTTCCATTACTCGAGGAATTTCCACATCTAGTGAATCTAATTCCTTTTTGTAGCGTCTAGAAAGAGGACGGATTTCATTTTTTCGATAGCGATATGTGATATCTCCTCTATCACCAGAAAGGTCATCCCAAGGTTCAACTAATACAACATCATTTACAGTGATCCTATATCCTCTTCTGAAACGACCAGGAATTCGTGCAACTCTTTTAACTTGATCAGCACATAGTACATCCATTCTTCGTGCTCCAAGGTTTCGAATAACTACTCCGATGACTTCGGCCTCACTTGGATAGCGAGTACGTCTGGAAAAACCGGGATCTGGAGCAAAACCTTTACGTTTACCCTTGCCTCTTTTCGGTGGCTTTTTCTTTTGGGGACTCATTTTTATTTCCTCATTATTATTCCTTAAGAATAAATGGGTTATTTTGCTCCTAAATGCCAACTTAGTGATCGAAGGGGTAAATATTTATTGTAACAGCCAATTCCTTTTCAATACAATTAATTGGTAAATCCTTCTTATTGATGGACTTGTTAGGTGCCGTAAAGATATTTCTAGGATTGATCTTCAAATATCTTTTGAACAAAATAATAGATTATGATGGAACGATCTTTGGGTTACAAATACTGGATTTAAGAGGAAAATTAATGTTCAAGAATAAGAAATCAAGTCGTTCAACTATCTTTTTTGGTTTATCTTCCTTCCAAATCCTAGCAATGTTTAGGAGAGGGTTATTCTATACCTACCTTTCGATTTATTTACGAGAATTTCTTGGACTGAGTGTGACAGAGACCACACTCTTTGCTTCCTTACCGATGATCGTCAATTCTTCATGTCAATTATTCCTCTGGGGAATCATATCAGATAAATATCAATTGCGACGAACGTTAGTTGTGATTGGAGAAATTTCGGCGGGATTTAGCACCTTGTTCGTTTTCTTTGCACATCGAATGGTTTCAAATCCTCTTGTTGCTGGTTGGGTAATAATACTAGGACTGAGTGGAGTAGAATTCTTTTGGAGCATGAGTAATACAGGATGGAGTTCGCTGATTTCTGATCTGTATAAATATGAAACACGACAGAAAATTCAAGGACAACTCTCTAGTATCGGCGGTGTAGGACGAATCATTGGAATTTTGATCGGAGGAGCCTTGTATGATGGTTTGACAACGCTGTATCCGGGATGGGGTTTTTATGATGGCTCTCTATTCTATATTGCCGCATTTGTCATGTTTATTTCAACAATACCTATGTTTTTCATTCCAGAAGGTGGAATCAAAGAAGAAACAGAAAAAGAATCTTTGGAAACATCTTTAGCAGAGGAATTATCTGTACCACGAAAAGAGAAGACAACTTACATATTCCTCATTTTCCTAATAGCCATGGTGTTTATTAATTTTGGAAGAAACTCATTAGCTGTCATATTTTCACAATATATGGTGCTTGAATCTGGTTTTGATATGGGTTCAGGTGAATTAAGTATCCTATTAAATTTTCAATCCGTCGGTATTATTGTAGTAGGATTATTCGTGGGGAAGTTAGGGGCTAAAATCGGTGATGGCAATTCCACTTTACTAGGTTCATGGATAGGAATATTGTCTCTATTAATGATTACATTCAGTACCTCTCTCCCCTTACTCTATCTTGCAAGTACCTTAAGAGGAGTGGGAGATGTGATCGTGACGGCAGCATCATATGCTTTCGTCTCTGAACTTATACCAGCGGAACAACGTGCCAAAGGATTTAGTATCTTTAATACAACCTTCTTTTTGAGTTGGGGACTTGCTGGTACATTTTTAACAGGTCCGATAATTGATACCCAAATCTATTCAGGTGTAGCAGAAGTAATTGCTTACAGATATGCTTTTTTTGCTGCAACACTAGTTCTTCTGATAGGTGTCATTATCTTTAGTGGACTTCTCTGGAAGATCAGACGAAGAAGAAGTACTACATGATCTGCAAATGTTATGTCGATAATGTTGCTCCTTATCGGGAAGTTACAGAATATTATCACAAATGAAAGAATTTTCCCTTAAATCAACGAATAATGCAGACAATGCGCTATACACATATTTACCAGGTCAAAAATTCAGGTTTAACGCAAAATTTTCACAGATACCTGATAAATACCGATTAAGAATTCTTGATCGCAAAGAAAACGCAAGATTAAATCGGTATGGTAAAGGGTCTGAAGATGGTATCGAATTACAATGGCCGATTCCAAAACTACTGAAAACTAGACATTTTGGTCTCTGGCAGATCTGTATTGAGTCAGAATTTGAAAATTTCCAGTTATTCTTCGAGGTAAAAGATCAAGTCAAGTTCTTTACTGGAGAATAATTCTAAATACTTCAATTTTCTGTCGATATCTAAGAGTGAATAGCGTTAGAAACGTGTCTGAAATGCCCTCTATTTGTATCTGCTTAGCCGATAATCCGATTCTAAGCGTTTTTGCGTTTAAACCAGGGGAAAGAGTTAATGTTCACGTTTCATTTGAAAATGATCTTATACCTGGGCGTTATCGGTTACAAATTCTTGATCATAAGCAGAATTCACGACTAAATAGATATGGAAAAGGTCTAAGTGATATACTGGTAAACAATTGGCCAATTCCGACTGCTATACGAGACGAACATTTGGGAATATGGCAAGTGAAGGTGGATAGTGTAAAGAATATAAGGGAGGTTCGAAAAGCGGGTCGAGAAATTGGCCAATCATTATCATTCAGTCAAATCTTTTTTGTTGAGAAATCAGTAAGAGTAGAATTTCCATTACTCGGTGGAGATATAATATATCAATTACCAGAGTTGGTTCCAATAGTGGAAGAGGAGATAATAAGTGAAATATCACCTCTGGAAACGGTCATCGAAGTTAAAGAAGAAGTAGATGTATCAACACTAGATTCTGAAGTTATAACAGCGATTTCAGTTATCAAAGTTAGGGGGATCGGCCAAACTTATGCAAATCGACTCGCTAAAATCAGTGTACTGACTGTGTCTGATCTTTGGAACTATAAAAACCGGATTTACCTTGCTGAAGTTATGAGAATAAGTGATAAAAGACTTGAGAAGATGCTAGAAGATGCAGAGCTTCTTCTCAGTGAAAAAGCAGAAGAAATTGGTCAAAAAGATATCAAAAAAGATGAAGATTTTATTCCTGATGATTTACAGGTAATTAAAGGCATTACTCCAGCTTTCGTAAAAAAACTGAAGAAGATAGGGATTAAGTCAAAAACTGATTTATTAGATTTTAAAGATGTAGATCTTATTAAAAAGATTTTAGATATCTCAACAAATGAGTTAGGAGAAATATTAGCTCCGATTGGTAGAATAATTGAACCAGATATGATTATAAAACCTGAGGTAATACCTCCTCTCAATCAGCCTGTGATTAATCTTAAAGGGATAGGAAAAGTAACAGAAGGTAAGATAAACACTGTAGGGATTTTTACTGTTCAAGAACTACTCGATTCGACTTTTGAACTCCTCAGTGGAATTACAACTAAGAAAACATATCTTAAATGGATGAGGAGTGCTTCTGATTTTACAGATATACCAATATCTGAGGATTCAGAAACACTAGATGAAACCAAACCTTCAAAAGGGCTTTTGTCACTTCCAGGAATCGGGCCAAAGACTCTAGTAAAATTAAATAACCTCGGTATATTTTCAATTGAAGACATCCTCACTTTTACAGAGTCTGAACAGCTCAGAAAAGCTTTAAGGATGTCAATTAGTCGTTTCAATGATTTTATTAAAAAAATCTCGTCAGAGTCTTAAGTAAAGGATTTTATTCCTGCATAAATGAGTGTCATTATTTTTGTCGGTATGAAAGGCCCCAAGAAAGTATCTTAGCGGAGTATTTCCCAATCAAATAAAAATTCACACGTAATTAATTACGATCTTCGAGTTCCCCCGAGAATAAACAATAAATTTTTTTACTAATTATTAATTTAAAAAACGCTTGAATAGAGATTTTTCAATCTTTGTTTGTTCACATCTGGTAAACAGAGCGGACAATTTATACTTAATATATTAATAAAAAACAGGAAAGGTGACATCAAAATTGTCATATGACGAATATAGAAATAGCAGCAAAGACGAAAAGATAAGTGCTATTAAAGCTCTTGAAAGACAACGGAACAAGATTGCTTTGCACGTTCTCTTTGATTTTGCTCTGAAAGATCCAGAAAAAGAAGTTCGTAAAGCTGCAATTGATTCAATTGTAGTTTTAAACGACCCAGAGGCAGTCTCTGTATTACAGAGAATTCAACGAGATGATAGAGATCGAGGGACGCGAAATAAAGCCAAAGACGGAGCAAATCGGATACAGCAGTCAGGTAGACCAGTAGGAGAAAGTGAGTTTTCTGATGAAGATGAAGAAAGAGCTGCTGAAGATTATCGTGCTCTAGATGAAACAGAAAAAGGACAAGCTGGCTTATATGTCAAAATTCAAGAATCCCTTCAATATAGAATTGATAGAGAGAGTAATCTAGTCGATGAAGAAGGTGAACAAATCGAGGGTCTCGTTGGTACAGGTAAACTTGAAGTTTCTAATACAGGTGGTAAAGATAGAATATGGGCTATCGATACTATATTAGAAGGCGTCGATGAAGTTACTTTCGAAGCTGATGAAGAACAGGGAACAGCGGTATTTGGAAATTCTTTTGCTCTAAAAGAATTGGACCCTAGGTCATCGAAATATGTTCCATTTGAGTTTCAAGTTGAAGCACCCAAATTAAAAGTCCAAGAAGACTTTTGGGACTTAGAAAAAGAGGATTCCCCTCCACTTTTCGCAAGAGGTGAAGAATCTGGAATGAAATTCACATTAAAACTCACAAACGACTTTGATGATGCTTTAACCGATGTAGTTGTTAAGAAATACATTCTAGACGATTCAACAAATGTAAGAGATTTCAATGCCAATGTTGGTAGTTTAACTCAAAGCTCAGATGATGACGGTAGTCATATCCTTTGGACAATTGAAGAAATCGAAGCAGGCGACTCCGTAGAAGCATCCTGTGTTATGAGAGTAACGTTACCAGAAGAGAGCAATGATCCCTATATCATTGGTGATACTAAAGCTACTTACAAAGTTAAAGAAAAGAGTTTATCTGGTCTTGGATTAGATACAATTACTGGTAGTTCTTCAGTATTTCAATTCATCTCTCGAGAAGAACAAGAAGAAAATCCAGGTGATTTCGACTGTTTGTTTGAACTCGAAAATACTAGCGAATTTGAAATGGACTTAAAGGAAGTCAGAATCTTTGAAGGACCTCTCGATGAAGGAAATGTTCGTGTAGAGTGGTTAGGAAGAGATTTTCCAGAAGAAGAGCGATCTATTGATCCTGGTGAGACATTTTCCCTTGATCCATGGACAATAACTGTCGAAGACGACAATATGATTCCACAATTTGGTAGAGAGCTTGATTTGAGTGTAAAATATCTGTTTGACGCAGAAGTTGTAGCAGAATGTGTTTTACCTGGATATGCGTTACCATTTATGGGTATTGAAGTAAGTAAATCTTACGAACCTCTCGTTATTCCCTCATTCAGAAGAACAGAAGTTATTTCTGAACAGGTTGTTAAATCCATTGGTAGTACAGAAATCATGTACCTCCAGCTATCAGAAGCTATCCCTGAAGGATTTGAAGCTCCTGAACGAGAACATATCGAAATCTTAAAAGAAAGTGAACAACTTGAGAACTTCGACTTTGACGTTTCTGATGGAAATGTTGTAATTACAATGGAACATCTTGAAGAAACCATCTTTGGGCCTCTTGAGCAGGAAGAAGAAATACTGGTGAAATATCCACTATATGCTACTGCCAGACCAGAAGAAGAATTCTCCGGCACGGTTACTGTCCTAGGGAATATGTATCCTGAGGTGAAACCCATATCAGCTGAAGCTGAAGCGGGGCCAATTACAGTTGTGCATGAACGACGTAAACTCAAAATAGGTAAAATGGTGTCTTCTACTTCCTCTGAGGAAGCCAATGAATATGAAGTCGTACTTCGTGGTGTGAATGATGGTACCGCCGTTATTCAAAACGTTGAAATTACAGACTTTTTACCAAATGGATTTGAGTTAGTTGGTGAAACTCACGAAGATCCTGAAGTCGGATATGAGGAACATTCTTCAGTAAACAATGGTCAAGCCATGAAATGGATTTTTGAAGAAGTTCAACCCGAGCAGAAAGTCGAAATTCGATTTAAAATTAGAGCTCCTGGTGAACACGATCCTGCCGAAGTTTACAGAATGCTTGTTGGGTAATCCCAACAATCCTCCACTTTTTTTCTTTTAGTTGTATACATCGTTCTGATTGGTTAACCAATCAATTTTATTTTGAATGTCAACATTTTTGAGCTATCTCTAAAATCAGCTGATTATCAGAGATATTGAGGTAATGCAATTGGCTCAACCGATCGTTTTTTCAGAAATCCAAAAGTTACTCAAAGAACAAGATGGATTAATACCGTTTATTACAGATGTGCAAAATTCAGAGAAATCTTTATTCTTATATTGGGCATTAGATTCATTGGAAGGAGAATTAGGCAATCCTCTTTTAAACAAAAATAGACAGCTGTTATTAGAGATTCAAAAAGATGTGTGTTCTGTATTCACTCTTACATCAAGTCTAGAAACATACTCCTCTGGGTTTGTATTGGGACTCTTAGAATATAGTATTCGGTCTATAGAAGCTAATATTGATACTAAT
>JAEOTM010000196.1 GCA_016839815.1 Candidatus Hodarchaeota archaeon | reverse complement strand
ATTTGGTCACTTGTCAATATTTCGTAATCATCTTGAATTATTACTGTAAAATTGTGAACCCCAATCTCAGGAGGGGCTAATACCCCAGTATCTGGTACGATATTTCCATCAAAGTATAAGACAATATCTCCTTTACGATAATTTGTGACGTCGTATGTGCATATAATAGAGTCTCCAAATTCAAAAGTTGTCGAATTAACAGGTGAGGTTATTATCACTTCTGTAGGACTAATCTCTTGTATAAAGAAAACCATCTCATCTGAGCCAACATTGCCACTATCATCAACAGCTTCAATAGAAAGCGTATAAACTCCTACTGCAAGCCCTGTGAATACCTCAGTATCTGGAACTAAAATTCCATTTAACCATACTCTCACAAATACACCACTAAGATCTTCTACTGTGTAAGAATAGGCTACATCGGTTCCATGTTCAAAAATGGATCCATTTACAGGCGTTATAATAGTAACTACTGGTGCAATAGTATCTTCAATCTGTACCACCGGTTTAATTAGAGGTATATTAGTGAATACTACGATAACTAATAGAAATACTAGTATACCTTGCCTTGACCAATGTTTCGCGTTTTCTAGCATAAATACACCTGTTGAAATTCTAGAATCGAATAGTTCTTCTTCTAGACAAGGATATGGTTACTCACATACTTGAATCTAATGCTGCTATTCCAATTAATACCATAATGTGATATCAGTGTATTATATGGATTTCTCTCTTGATACGGTCTTTCAGAAGGTTTGATCTGTCCATCTTTTTCACTATAGAAGTAGGTAAAATTAAGTGAACATTTTCACCTTACATCCCTCTCTCCCCTTGTTCAATTCGTCTATCTGTTAAAATTTGGATAATAGAAACTCAATAATATCGTTAGGAGTCTTCCCAAATAGATAGATGAGGGGTTCAAGCCCAATTCCTCCCGCATCAGCAATGATCTCGATTTCCTGAATTTCTTGAGTAGAAAAGGCCTGTAAGGTTTGAATCCAATCTTTATCTGCTTCCACGGTTAATAGAACTTCTTTTTTCGGAGAAATTATTTTGAGAATATTATCGGTTCGTCGTATAGATATTAAAGAATTAAATTTTGATGATTGTCTTTTGAAATAACCCAGTATCTGTGCTAGAGTTGCCCCTTGTCCAAATTCCGGGTACGAGATGATCTGTCCCTTATCTTTGACTTTTATTATTCGACCTGGGAACCCTGCAATATCTTTAATCTCCTGTGTGTCTTCTGTCGTTCCTACAAATTGACAACCTACTTCTGGAATTAAGCTCGCAAATCGCTCTCCTGACGCAACTAGTTTAATTGCAGCTTCATACAACTCTTTTGTTACACTTAATCTGTCATCAAAGATTTTTCGTGAAGTTTCAGAGGGAAAACAGATGGAACAATTTGGTAAGAAGTCTATCTCTGACATTCTCCGATGTGCTTCGCATAATGGTCCAGCGGTTCTAAAAGTTTGACAAACATCGCAGATTTCTTCTATCAATTCGATATTTGTAATAGTTTCCTCGGTTACTCTTGTAATTATCTTGGAAACTAGCCCTTTAAATAAAGGATTACTTGTAATCGAACTAGGTGGACTTGAGGCCGAGCTTAGATATGAGGAAATCACTGGTTGCGATACGCCCAGTAGTGATCCAATTTCTGTTTGTTTCAATCCTTCACTTGATAATTTTTGAGCAATGATTCGTCTTAGAGGAGTTAAAAAACTTGAGGGAACAATTTCACATATAAAATTCATAGCTTTTCACAAAAGTTTGAATCAATTTATTCGAAAGCTGACTCATGAGATATTAAAGATTTGCTCGAATTTCCTTTAACTAATACTATCTCAATGATCTCTACGTAAATGTACTATTCAAGGATTATTTCCGTATGACATCTGATTTAACTCCTTTAGCAAATATTCCAGAATCTATTCTACCTTCAAAGATCAAGTCCATTCAATTTATTAAGGGAGGGTTGAATAATCGTAATATCCTAATAAATAAAGATTATCTTCTGAAGGAATACTTACAGCGGGATGAAAAGAATGATCCAATTCAATTACGATATTCTCGTGAAAGAACTGCTCTAAAATCGCTTACTAATTTCAAATTCATGCCCAAATTTTTTAGCTCTTACGAACAGGATAATAGATTTTTCATTGCAAGGAATTGGATTAACGGAAAAATTATGGATCACGTGGATCTCGAATCTAATTTGAATAGTTTGATTACTACTCTTTCTTCTCTTCATAAACTACATTATACGTGTGAGGCGGATTTTGATTACTTCGATGTCCTTGATCGCTATCTACGAGAGTACAAAGACATTAATCCACCTCAAAAAGAGAATTTCCCAGAATATCGTGCCATTTCTTCTTTTTATAAAGAGAAGAGAGAAGAACTAGATAACGTAGCGCGGTCTGATCACATTACACGGCTTCATGGAGATTTAGTTTTTTCAAATATTATTCAGTCTAATCATGATTGTATCCTTATTGATTGGGAATATACTACAATTGGAGATCCGCTTCTAGATCTTGCTTATCTTGTTACGCAAAATTCAATTCCTCCAGAATTAGAAAAACGAATTATCAACCTCTATGCACATCATAATTCAATAAACATTGACTTTCAAGCGGTCTCTCTGTATAAAAATTTAATGAATCTGATGTCTACGCTTTGGTATGCCCTTCAGGTTTTCCGTATGAAAAATAATGCGTATACATTTCCTGAGCGGGGAATTCCAAGCTCAAAATTTCTGAATCTTGCGCGCTTGGGCTTTTCTTCGCTCAATATTCAATGAGATCCCATCAAACAAAGCCTCGATTTAGGGAGAGAAATCAAGATTCGATATAGCTCAACTATAACACAGACCTATATTTTTAAGCATTTTTGATATATGTACCTTTAAAAGTACGCGACTTAAATTTGGGTGATTTTATGCAAGTAAAAATTAATACTCGTCTTTTACTCTTAGCATTAATATTGATATTTAGCTTCAATAGCACCTCACTATCATTTGCATCCTTCAAGATAGAAAAAAGTCAAGCGACCCGATTAGAAATTTACACGTATGTTAGTTTGCTAAAAGATCCATATTTTAATATCGCAGGTAATTTTTCACAGTTTTCTGGTATACCTGAAGGGGAAATTCGGATTAGACGATTTAATGATGCGAATGAACTCTTAACGAGGTTAGAATTGGAAAAAAGTAATCCTGTGGCTGATGTAGTAATTGGTATTGATAATACTCTTATCCATTTAATTGAGGATATTTCCTCGATTTTAGAATCATATACTCCCGCACCAATCTCGCAGATTGATCCTAACTTAATCCAGAACCTCGACCCTCAATACTTCCTTATTCCATATGATTATGGGATAATCAGTTTTTACTATCAGAATCAAATTATTAATACTTCTACTCATCCAGAACTGCAGAATTTGACCCTAGATAGTCTTCTTACTTCAGATCTACTTCCTATGCTCATTGTAGAAAATCCTTTACATAGTAGTCCGGGATTGGGATTTCTATTATGGACTATTGCCGTTTATGGTGATCCTGAGATCAATTTTCATGGGTTATTAGGAGAAAACTGGCGTGATTGGTGGAGAACCTCTCGCAATCAAATTACACTCACTGACTCTTGGAGTGATGCATTTGTGATTTTCTTTGAAGATGAAAGCAAACCTATTATGGTTTCCTATGGAACGTCACCTGCCTATAGTTATTGCCAATGGGGTGATGATAGCACTTCTGCAGTTGTAACCCATGAAGGAAATCAACAAAATGCGTGGCTTCAAATTGAGGGAATCGGTCTGGTTAAGGATGCACCTAATAGAGAAAATGCTAAGCAATTTATTGATTGGTTTTTGAGTCCTTCCTTACAGAGTGAAATTCCTGAACACCAATGGATGTATCCTGCTAATACCGAGGTTAATCTCTCTCCATGTTTTGAAGAATCGGTTATCCATCCAGATGATGTTTACAGACTGAATGATCTGCTATCACCCGATCTATTAGCAGATAATCTAGCATATTGGAAAGATCAATGGGAACGAGTAATTGTAGGCGCTCCGAGCTTTGAACTTTATTCTACGATCCTTGGTTTGATGATACTGGCAATTCCTGTGTTGTTTAGAAAGAGGAAAAAACGTCTATAATCTCAAATTTCCAGCGTTCTTAACTTAACTGTGTTGACTTCTATGCTCATAAAACGGAATTCTCTCAAAGCTTTTGCGATTTTAGTCATACCTGGTTCATTTTTAGCAATTTTTTTCATTGTTCCTTTAATTAATATTCTTCTAATGGCTTTTGGTGTTTTTGATGATGGAAGTCTTGTCACTTTTTCCTATTTCACAGAGGTTTTGGGCCATCCCCTCAATCAAAAATTTTTTTTCTGGGATGTTCAACAGGCACTTTTTACTACTTTTCTTTGCTTATTGATCGGAATTCCTGGATCGTATATTCTAGCTCACTATAACTTTCCTTTCCGTAATTTAATTAGGAGTTTCTTAACCATTCCATTCATTCTTCCACCAATCGTAGTTTTATTGGGTTTTTATTCGGTTTTTGATAAAGGGAGTCTAGTTAATAATTTTTGGAGGGATTTAACTGGATTTCAATTAATAGATATCACTAATACGTATGAGGGAATTATTCTTGCACATATATTCTATAATATTCCAGTGATAATACGATTAACTGAGATAGGTTGGAAAAATATTGATCCCGATCTCATTACGGTTGCTAAAAGTTTAAAGGCTAGTAAATGGACAATATTCCGGAATATACAGTTTCCTCAGATATTTCCTGTTTTAGCTGCAGCTTCTTTGCTTGTTTTTATTTATTCATTCAATAGTTTCGCGATTGTCCTAAAATTCGGGGGGGGTTATTTTCAAACATTGGAGGTTAGAATTTTTAATTATGTTTGGGTTTATTTTAATTATAATGCCGCAGCTGCCCTTACAATAATTCAACTGCTCATCAATATTTTCGTTATTCTCCTCTATCTATATCTTTCAAATAAATATGAGATTCCTACAGAAAGATTTGCTTGGGATATTGAAAAAAGTTTGATTGATCGTCCTTATTCGCGAAAATCCTTGATACGAAATACACTAATCGGGATTTATTTCCTTTTGGTTGGCTTTATTTGTGTGCTTCCTATTGCTGGAGTTTTTTACACTTCATTAACGACTTCTGAAAATATGTTTACTTTCCTCAATTATTCCAAGCTATTTGATCAAGAAATCAGCTCCTTTATCGGCTTACATCCGCTCAATATGATAACTAATAGTCTATTATTTGGAATAGGAGTGATTCTCGTTGCTCCCCTCCTTGCTATCTTACTTAACTATGGTTCAAATTATGAAACAACATATAAGGGAAGACCTAAGATAACTCTCTTTCGATCGATTACAGGGATCATAGTGATTCTTCCTTTGACGGTCTCTTCTATTACTCTTGCCTTTTCACTGTTCAGTCTATATCGTGAAACACCAATTTATGACAATATTTCACTAATAATTATTATAGCTCAAACTTTAGTCGCTTTCCCATTTGCAAATCGTATTATTGCAGCTACACGATCGAATATTGATCAGACAACTGTTAATGTCGCTCGAAGTTTAGGGGTATCACGATTAGGAGCGTTCTTTAAGATAGAACTACCTCAATTATTACCTGGGATTGTTGTAGCAGGATTATTCAGTTTTTCCATCTCAATTGGGGAATTTGGAGCGACATACTTCCTTTCGAAATCAAATTTCGCGACTATCCCTGTAGGTATTTACAGATTAATTGGTATGAAAGATATTGGTGCCGCTGCTGCGTTCGCATCACTACTCGTTCTTATTACTGCTGGAAGTTTTATGATTATTGATCGCTTAGGGAAGGTAGATTTTAGAATATGAGGAATTACGAAATCGAAGGTATATAGAAATGGCTTATTTGGAGATTAACAAGCTATCATACAAGTATGAGGAACAATGGGTTCTTGATAACATCTCGTTTACAGGCCAAGAAGGGAAATTAATTGCAATTGTAGGCCCATCCGGATGTGGTAAGACTACAATCCTTAAAACTATTGTAGGTATTTTATCTCCTCAACAGGGATCCATCCTTGTCAATTCAGATGATATTACCCATTCACCGATTGAATCTAGAAATATTGGTTATGTCCCTCAAAATCAAGCCCTTTTTCCTCATCTTTCAGTCTTTGAGAACATTGCTTTTGGTCTCAGAGCCCAAAAATTAGGACAAGATTTTATTAACGCTAAGATCCAAGAATTAGCTATACTTAGCGAACTAATTGATGTCTTAAATCGAAAACCTCATGAAATTAGTGGTGGTCAACAACAACGAGTCGCCCTGTTACGAGCATTGGCTCCATCACCCAAATTACTTCTACTAGATGAGCCATTAAGTAATATTGATGCCCAATTACGTGAGCAATTAGCAATTTATATCCGTAGAATTCAAAACGAGTCTAATATTACAACTCTCTTTGTTACTCATGATTTAGAAGAGGCAAAAATGCTTGCTGATAAAATTGTGGTTTTAAATCAGGGGAAGATTTTACAAGAGGGATCACCAGTAGAAATCAACAATAATCCACGCTCTATCGAAGTAGCTATTGCATTAGGCCTTAAAAATTTGTATAAAGTCACTTCTATGAGGGAAATTGCGGAATCCAAGTCATTAAAATTAATAAGTGAGATTGGGGGTATTGAAATTAATATCCCAGATGATTACGATTTTTCTGCGAAAGTTAAAGGGATTTATATAAATCCCACCCTTATATCTATTGCTAAAACACCTTTTAACCGCAAAAATTCATTTGAAGGGAAGATTATCTCTGTTATTCCCGAACCAATGTTTAATCAGGTCACATTATTGGTATTAATTTCATTAAAAGTTGGAAAAGTTGATAAAAATGATATAAAAGTATTAAGAATTCATATTCCTGGTTCTCAATGTGATTTTCAAATCTCAGAACTAGTTCACTGTCATATTCAGGAGGCAGCTCTCAAAATCTTCGAGTAATTGGAATTCTCAGAAGCTCATCCATTATCTTCTAAGGATTCACTAATTATCAATGTTATTGATTTCGTTACACCAGAGACTCGACGAATCTCTTTCGTAACAAAACTCCCTAAGGTTTTTACATTTTTTGCTTTGACGTCTAAGAATAAGTCATATTCTCCAAAAGTAATATTGCATTTTCTAACTTCATTTAACTCAAGAACTTTCTCCTTTACAGTCTGCTCAGTTCCAGGCATGACACACAATAATATGACAGCATCTACCATCCGTCTTAGCTCCTTTTGTTTACTAATTTTGTTCATATATTTGGAAGTAAGGGAGTCCGATTTAATTTGGATTCAGACGAAAGAAAATCTCAAGTTATTAAAATTGTTTAGTAAAGAATTGAAGTTAGGGATATCTCATCTCCAGAAACTAGAATGTTTTGAATACTTGCTAGAATATTTTTTCAAAGGAGAAAACTCTTGACTTTGACTATTTCTGATCTGATCATTCACCCAACTGTAAGACCACAACAACAGAGAACTTTTAACCAAATTCAAGAGAATTGGTCTCGTTTTTCCTCCTTCTTTTGTTCCTTACCCACAGGTTCTGGAAAAACGGATATTGCTGCTTGCTTGTTATCAAACTATCTCCATGCAAATTCGAATGGAAAGATTGACATCATTGTTCCGTATAAAATGCACCAAGACTTCTGGTATTCGGTTTTACAGCAATATGGAAGAAAACATGGATTTTCAGTAGCTCTTTTGAAGGGAAGAGCTGCTTATTATTGTCCTATAATTAAATCAGGTGCGAATATCTCACCCTGTGCATTTGATCCCCCCTATGCTAGAACTTGTCGATCACGTCAACGATGCCCTCTTCTCAAGGCACGAAGAGAGATTAGAAAAAGCCACGTAAGAATTCTCAATTGGTGGGTATTTAAATACGTAGATCTGGGTGAGGACAAAGCTACTTTTCGGATTTTCGATGAAGCGCATAATCTATTGAATCTAGAAGCTTTAGTCCGAGTAGAAATCAGCTCGTCATTGTTGCGATCACTGGTTAATGACGAAAAGCCGCTTGGTACCTTTCAAAATTGGGAAAAAACTCTTTTAAAGGATAATAAATACATTAACATAGAACTGCAAGAAGGATTAGATTTCCTTCGTCAATTAAAAGGAGGACTAGCACAAAAAGAGTTATTTATAGCACAGCGGATGAATACAAGACCCGATTCGATTAGTTTAGACAGTTTAAGGGATTTCAGGAGGGTTACTGAGTTGATCTCTGCAATTTCAGAGCTTATTGAAAATCCAACAGACGCTGATCTTGCCTTTTTTCTTCAAAGAGATCGATCGACTAACAGTTTAAAACTATCCATTCAACCATTTGATATCGCATATATATTTTCAAAGTTATTTCGGGGAGGAAAAAATCTATTCATGTCAGCTACTATCGGTGATGGTGAATATCTTGCTAAATTACTGGGAATTAATTCAAAACACTGTTTATATATAAGAGAGTCTTCTGCCTTTGATAAAAATAATCATCCCTTCGTCTTGCTAAAGGAGGCACAAAATCTTTCTACCGCTACCTCTGATAAGAAAAAAAATACCTTTGACTTTATACAAAAGCACGCACAACCTTTTTTAAGGTCATTGTATAAACATCAACAACGTGGGCTAATTTTAGCTTCAAGCTTTGAACTCGCACGTTTAATGGAGGGTTTGGCGCGAGCAAATGGATTAGTAGTGATAACTCATTCTGCAGGAAAGTCTGATAGTGCCGTTAAATCTTTCATTAATTCTAAAAAGGGTGATGTCTTAATCACTCCCTCAGCCTGGGAAGGAATTTCCTTAGATGATGATTTAGCACGACTTTGTCTTATTCCCAAAGTTCCTTTTCCTATGATGTACGACCCTTTAGTTCAGAGAAAGGTACAGAAATACCCCAATTTTCTTGAAAATGATGTATTAATAACCATTCAACAAGCACATGGAAGAATTCAACGTAATCCTACAGATTGGGGAATAACTATATTTCTTGATGGAAATTTTCGCTGGCTAAAAAATAAACGGAAGAATAGCTTGGAGCCATGGTTTTTTGATCGTATAAATGAACTTACAGCTCGTGAAGCATTGAACCTTTTTGATCAGATGCTTGAACGCTCTAATAATAGAACAAAAAAGGATAAAAAATCACAAAAAACACGTGATTTTTCTCGTATGAAACAAACTGATCGTGATTGGCTTCAAACAAGTGGTTTAGCGGATCTACTCCAAAAATCAGAAAAATAATTGAAAAATAGTTGTCAACACGAAACCTTAATCGGGGGAAAAAACACATATATTACACGTTATCGTTTCTCATTGAAGAAAGTAATTTGGAGAATTCCGCATGCATTTTATGTTATATCCCCCGATTTCGATTCAAGGATCAACAACAAGAGAATTCAATTTACCAGGAATAGAAACACTCAAATCCTTTAGTGTCACTCCTGAAAAAATTAGTTTCACTATCAATCGTGACGGTTCTCAGGAAATTATTGATATTATTACTTTCAATTCCCCTGTTGATAATGTTAACTATCGTGTCAGCCCAGATGATGATTATCCACTAGAATTGATGCCAATGGTAACCGTTGAATTTTTTGAGGGGTTAGCTCAGCTGATTGGAGGTTATACTCTCATCACGGAAGAAGTACCCGAGACTGGTTATCTAGAAATATTCCGAGGAGATGTTTACCCAATATCCATAAGAAGAGCGGATAAGAATCTCTATGCAACGACTGCAGAATTACGCCCTTTGAGAAAAGATTACTTTGTAGCCCTCAATAATTTTCTTCAGATTGATTTTGAGGAACAGCTAGAAACATCGCTAGCTACCTTTGTCGAGAATGTTCTTAATCCAATGACGACGACGATGAAAGAAGTCTTTGAACTCGAAGAAAATAAAGAATGTGAAGACTCCGTTGTCACGGTTATTAAAGATGATTTTCATAGCTTAATCTCACGAACGGAAGAATTGATTAGTATTGTTGATTATAATATGGATCAAACTGCAGAGCGGAACAAAGCATTTCTTCGTTTGAGCTTACCAGTTATGTTGAAACAAGCAATTCTCGATAATATCACTGATTGTGTAAAGTTCTCCAAAAGTTCAAACTCAATCTCCTTATCAATCGATAAACGAAAAGAGATTGATTCGGAGAGTCTGGCAGATCTTATTACAAAATACTTCCATTAATTATTCTTCATCATCCATTCTTGGTGATTTACTTGGATATTTCGTTTCTTAAAGAGTTAATTTCGTGCGCACGGGGAGAAATCCCTGCTGATATTCATATTTTGAATGGATCACTTCTCAACGTTCTTACTCGAGAGATATATTTAGCAGATATTGCAATTTATAAAGATCGAATTACAAACGTTGCGGAACCTGGAGTCCTTGATCCAACTAATTGTAAAAAAGTCGTTGATGCACAAGGAAAATATATCTCACCTGGGTTTATCGAATCTCATTTACATATTGAAAGTACTATGCTTCCACCTTCAGAATTTGCTAGATTAGTAGTACCCCACGGAACAACAACGTCAATAATGGATCCTCATGAGATAGGGAATGCATTGGGAGAAAAAGGTCTGAAATTACTTCTCGATCTTGCAGAAAAACAGCCACTACGACTCCTAATAGAGATTCCTTCATGTGTTCCTGCAGCTCCAGGCCTTGAAACAACTGGCTTTACAATTGATGAGAATTCAATTGAGGAGTTCATTCGAACAGAACCTCGTTTTTATGGATTAGGGGAAGTAATGAACTACCCTGGAGTCTTATTCAAGAATGAAAGTGTATTGAAGAAAGTTCTTTTAGGAAAACAACTTTCGGTTATCGATGGTCACAGTCCAGGCGTTTCAGGGAGAGATTTAGATGCCTATATCGCCACGGGAATAAAATCCGATCATGAAAGCACAACAGGGGAAGAATTATTGGAGAAACTAAGAAAAGGAATGATTACTATGGCACGAGAGGGATCTTTTGCTAAAGATCTGCACAACGTATTAAAACTTGTTAATAATAAGGATCTTGATCTCCGGAATTGTACTCTATGCTCTGATGATCGAAATGTGATTGATCTCGTCTCTAATGGCCATATGAATGCTCATGTCCGAATGGCTGTCGCTGAAGGAATTGATGTATTAACTGCGATTCAAATGGTGACCATTAATGCAGCAACATACCTAGATCTTCACAATGAAATCGGTTCCATTGCTCCTGGGAAGATAGCTGATGTCATTTTATTGGATGATTTATCTGAATTTCAGGTTTCAACCGTTATTTCTCAAGGTAATCTAGTCTACTTAAACAATGAATTATTGTGGGAATTCCCAGATTCTACGATTCCTGATTGGGCTCAAGATACAATTAAGCTCTTAAATCCTCCTTCCATGGAAAAATTACAAGCAAAAACTTCAGTAGAAAACGGATTTTATCCCGTCAATGTCATCGGTGTTCTTCCAAATTCCCTCCTCACTGATTTAAAACAAGTAACTTTAGAGGTTAAAGACGGATGGATTCATCCAAATCCTAAAGAAGATGTATTAGCTATTTCTGTCTTAGAGAGATATGGGGTTAATGGTAATATTTCAAACGCATTTATCCAAGGTTTTAAGATTACTGCAGAGCAATTTGCTATGGCTACAACTGTTGCCCATGATAGTCATAATTTATTAGTTGCAGGTACTGATCATGAAACTATGGTAGAAGCAATTAGCTTACTACAAGGTATCAAAGGGGGATATGTTGTAATCGCAGACGATAAGGTTGGTAAAGTCCCCCTCCCATTTGGTGGTTTAATGAGTACTCAATCTTTTCAAACCTTACTTCATGAACTAGAAGCAATTAATCATATTTTTCGGGATGAAGTGTCAACATTTGATGAACCACTAATGGCTTTATCATTCATGGCCCTTCCAGTAATTCCACATTTGAAGATCACTGATAAAGGACTTGTAGATGTAGATAAATTTACTTTCACGGAGTTAATAGCAAGTAATACCTAATAGGAAGCATATTACATATGGAAATTAAAGAGTACTGTATTTACTCACTTGATTTCGCCTATACACGTATATCTCCCCATAATAATGTTGAAATTGATTTCCGAGGTATTCTTAACTATCATACAAAGGATCTAGATTTGTTCGCACAAGTCACAGAGGGAAATCTAGATCTTGACTCTGTTAATGTTTTTCTCTACTTTCAAATTCAACGTCATATTGATTTAATTCTCAAGGATATTAATGAAGATGAAATTGTTAATCAAAGGCCCATTATCGTGAATCGTATTAAAATGGTTGTAAGAAAAGAATTAGAGGAAATAGGGTTAGAATTTGTTAATTTCAAACAGATTTCATTATGGAGTCACGGAGCTACCGCAAGAGGGATTGCCACCTAACTTGTATGTCCTAGTTCATTCTATCTTTCTTAATTGTTTTTACTTCAAATGCTCGTAGTTGAACCTGTTCAATACTAGGTGAGTATTTATGATGGCCTTGTGATTCTACATAATAAGAAGCGAGTGAGGCAGCCAATTTTGCAGCATCATCAATTGGTTTCTTTTTTGACACTCCAGATATTAAACCTGCGCGGAATGCATCTTGCCATCCATCAATAGATATTTCATCTGTGATTGGTCCTTCAGTGACTTTTATCTTCATTTCTCTTGCATGAATTATGACTTTAGAACGTGTCTCCATAGAAATTATATATTTAAGGCGCGGAAATTTCATTAAGAAATCAAAACGAGATTCTTTAGCCTTTTTTTCGAGAATCTGTAATTCACTCTCTTCACAAATAAGTATCGAAATTTTCTCTAAAAGTTGAGAGAATCTCCATTGGGAAACCTCATTTATATTCCCATCAGGGGAATATACTACAGGAATGCTTTTATTCATGTCATGAAGATAGTTAAGGAATTTTACATCTGCTTCCACCTTTCCTGTCCCTACAAAAATTACATTAAGCTTATCAAAGAGTTTTGGAGGGAATTTTTCTTCCATGGATTGTTCAGCAATGTAATTATAACAATTATTTTGCTGCAAAATGACGTAATGGTCATTCTCATCCATTAAATGGTAGTTACAAGCAGTTTCTTTTTCAAAATCATGAAATATCCTTAATTTTACACCTAACTGCTCAAAATGAGGTTTGAAGTACCAATCAAAGTCTTTACCCACCATAGAAGTAAGGATTGGTGAATCTCCTAGTATACTTAATCCATAAACTATATTAGAAGCCATACCATCATATTCTCGTTGTGCATTTCCCGTCTGATGAATGTCTAACTCGGTAAATTTTGAGAAGTTGTTTAGAACATTGAAACTGATTTTATAAGCAACTTTTCCTACTACTAAGATATCTGAACTCATTTTCTTATTTCCAATAAAATAGGTGTTTTAAGTAAAAATTTAAGATGATCTAACTAGAATACTCGCGTAACCGACCGTATAACCTCCTCCTGGTCGTATATCCGTGCTGTTCGCGTATTTTAGAACCTGAACTGACGGATTCCCCAAATTTTTTGCGGTCTGAATAAGGGTGAATATGGGGGCATATCCGCACATGGTCATTCTTATTCTTTGTCTGAATTGTTCAGCTTCTTGTAGATTCATAGATTCCAAATAGGATAACATCGTCTTATCGTTCTTGACAACAAGATCATAATTATGTTCATGTGAGAAATCACTACTAGCTACTACTAGAATTCTTTTTTCTGAATGGGAGCTTATATAATCTTTTAAAAATGCTGAAAGTGTGGAAACCGTTGGATCAAAAGACTGATCTCCAATGCAAATTGGTACAATCTTAAACTGGCCTTTGTAGAGATACTGTAAGAAAGGGAGTTGGATATCGATCGAATGTTCATTCACATGTGCAAGTCGTTCAAACCCAATTCGTCCTTGGAGGGAACCAAAATCATACTTCTTAGCATATTCAATAAACTCCGTATCAATACTCACAGATCCGAGAGGATTGTGCCATTGCCCATCAGGATAGAGTGAAATGGGTGCACCTAATCCTTGATGATTAGGGCCTAAAATTACAATTGTGTCAATTTTCTCCAGCCGTTTAAACACTTCTGCAAACCCATGAGAAGCAATAGGTCCACTATAAACGTATCCTGCATGGGGAGAAACTATTCCAATAAGATGGGGGTCAAATTCCCTATCATCTAAATTCTCAAGAGGATCCGCTCCATAACCCCATTGTTTGTCAAGAAATAAATTATGAATCTGTTGTGATAAGGTTTTTTTCGAACCTTCATACCAACTACCTGCATGCCGACTTTGTCGATCCATTTTCTCATCCCAACTTGGTGACAATTTAGGTACTTAATTTTTGCATTATTCTAAAATGCTTTCCTCTTTGGACACCATACTTCTCTAGAAGACTCTTATTTTTGTCCTTTATTGTAAAATCTCCAATATCTTTTCTAAGATATCCGACATATATCTTTTCATTATCAATTTCAAGCCATAAATGGACAAAATTTTCAAATTGAACATCATTTGATCTGTTAATATTGAATTTCCCTAATTTTTTCCCCTCATCTGTGATTTGTATTGTAAATTCCTTCTTTACACTTTGTTTAGGTGATTTCACTTGAGGTTTGGACTCAGGAGATTTGCGTAATCGTTTTTCTTCGGCATCAAGATAGGCAATAGCTAATTGTGTTGCTTCGTCTATAGCATCCTGAGTGGAATCTGGATCATTTACATGTAATTCAAATTCAATAAATATCTCTTCAGGTTCAAATTGGCGGACTTGAATCTTTCTACTTCTCCCCACCCTTTTTGGTACAACTTGCCATTTTTCTTTCATGGTTTCTCACCTTCTACCCTAATTTGGTAGTAAGTGTTTAAGAAATCTTTCTGTCATAATTATTCTTACTATCACTATTAGACACACAAAAATATTACCCAACCCTCTCGTCTTGGGATTTCTGAAAATATCAAATAATATCTAGCAAAATATAAGTCCGATCTTTGGACGATCTACCCTTGTAGATCTTTCTCTAGAATCATTTCGTGAATTGCTTTAGCTGCTTTTCGTCCAGCCTCCATAGCAAGTATCACTGTTGCTGCACCTGTTGCTACATCTCCTCCACAAAAAATTCTTTCCCGTGTTGTTGCTCCAGTTTCTTCATTATGAACAAACGTCCCCCACTTAGTAATCTCCAGTCCTTCAGTTGTTTGAGCTATCAGTTGATTAGGGCGTTGACCAATAGCAATAATCACTGTATCCACAGGAAAAATAAACTCTGTTTCTGGAATTGGAATCGGTCTTCTACGACCAGAGGCATCTTTCTCTCCTAGATCCATTTTCATGCATTTAAGACCCACCACATTCCCTTTATTATCTCCGATTATCTCTAAGGGCGATGTTAATTCTCCAATTACGACTCCCTCATCTTTAGCGTGAATTATTTCTTCTAAACGAGCTGGTATTTCTCCTTCGGATCGACGATAGATAATATCGACCTCTCGTGCACCTAACCGAAGAGAAGTCCGAGCACAATCCATAGCAACATTCCCAGCTCCAATAACAGCTACTTTTTCCCCGATGGTTACTGGTGTATCGAAATCTGGAAATTGGTATCCTTTCAATAGGTTAACTCGAGTAAGAAATTCATTTGCAGAAAAAACTCCATTGAAATTTTCTCCAGGAATTCCCAGAAAATTCGGTGTTCCTGCTCCTGAGGCAACATAAACTGCATTACATTGATGTTTCTCTAAAAGCTCATTTACAGTAATTGTTCTCCCAACAAGCACATCTTTTTCAAATTTTACCCCTAAAGCCATGACAGATTCAATCTCTTCATTAACAATGGATTTTGGCATCCGAAATTCTGGAATACCATAAGTAAGAACACCACCGTATTCGTGTAGTGCTTCATAAACAGTCACGTTATGGCCTAATGTTGCGAGTTCAGCTGCACACGTCAATCCTGAGGGGCCAGAACCAATAACTGCAACTTTTGTTCCAAGATCACTTTTTGTTTGTCTTTCTCCAATCTGTCCATTATCAGCTACATATCGTTCTAAATTACCAATGGAAATTGCATTAGGATGAATGCAAAATTCTTGACACTGGTTTTCTTGTGGACATACTCGTCCTGTTATAGCTGGAAGACTATTAGTACAGAGAATAATATCTTTCGCGCCATTAATATCATTCTCAAGTATTTTTTCAATGAATTCAGGAATTTGAACATTTACAGGACAGCCTTTTACACACCGGGGTTTCTTGCATTTCAAACAGCGTGATGCTTCCTCGAGAACTTCTTCCGCAGTGTACCCAAGAGCAACCTCGTTGAAATTACGAATCCGCTCACGAGATTCTTGAACACTCATGTGGGTACGTTTTTTCTTTATTTTTTGTTTTCTTTTTTCCCGTTCTTCACTCATATTGTTCAAGACTCCTTAATTTGTACGTGACATATGTTCTAGTGAGATTCGTTCCTCATAACGATATGCTCGTGACCGAAGAGTTAATTCATCAAAATCAACCTTTAATCCATCGAAGTTTGGTCCGTCTACACATGCAAACTTCACTTTACCCCCCACAGTAACACGACAGGCTCCACACATTCCTGTTCCATCCACCATTAAGGGAGCTAAAGACACTATAGTGGGAATATTATGCTTCTTTGTGAAATTTACAACGGCCCTCATCATAGGGATAGGTCCTACAGCTACCACATGATCGAACTTTCTCCCTTCATTGATGAATTTTTGCAGTAAATCCAGTCCAAATCCGTGGTGACCTAATGTACCGTCATCTGTAGCAATGTGTAATTCATCACTGGCTTCTTTCATATCATCTTGGCAAATTAGGAGGGATCCTGTTCGAGCGGAAATGATACTTACCACATAATTTCCAATTTCTCTCATCGCTTTTGTTTTCGGTAATACAGGTGCAACTCCACATCCTCCACCTAATACTGCAACTGTTCCCCACTTTTCAATTTTCACTGGTGCACCTAGCGGACCGAGTAAATTCAAAATATGATCTCCCGTCTTTAATTTACCCATTAGTTTTGTACTCTTCCCTATTTTCTGAAAAATAAGGGTAATCGTTCCTGCATCCCTATCAAAATCAGCAATTGTTAGAGGAATTCTTTCACCATAATCATTTATACGTATAATGACAAATTGTCCAGGTTGACATTTTTCTGCAATACGAGGAGCCTCCACGACCCATTTGATTATTTCTGTAGAGAGATCAACCTTTTCCAAAATCACACTTTTACCTTCAACAAATCTTTGTTCTAATGTAGTCGTTAATTTTTCTGGTTGTGAAACACTTTCTTCTTTTTCTAGATCGGTAAGATGTCGAGAAATCTGCATTGCCGCAGTTTGTCCTTCTGCTGCATCAATACCCACAATAGAATCTCCTCTTATCGCACTTCCCGCAGCAAATACTCCAGAAAGATTAGTATCCTGATTTGCTGAGTTTATGATGATCTTTCCTTCAGGTGTAATGGCTAAGCCAGCATTCATGAATAATTCACGATTTTTTATTTTACTACTTAGAATGACTACAATATCAGTTAATATCGAAACCTTCTCACCTGCAGGACTTTTCAAATTCACTTTTTTAACTTTTAACTCACCCTCAAATGAAATGACTTCATGTCCAAAACGAATATCTACAAAACTCTCGTTCAATCTTCTTAATAAGGCGGGATGAGCATCAAAGGTGCTTCTAGCAGTAATTAAGCTGACATGTGCTCCTACTGAATCATAATGAAGAGCATTACGAACAGCCCATGAATTATGACCAATGATGATAACATTTTTTTCTTCATATTCCCCCTCTGGAGGATTATTATAATAAATTCCCTTAGAACGGAATTTTCGTTCTCCAGGAACATTAAGTTTCTTCGGGTGTAATCCAGTGGCAATTAATACTGTTTTACCTTCGTACATAATCTCCTCAGAGAAAAATTCGCCCCGTACTACCGTTGAATAAACCCGTTTTATATTTCCTTCGAGTTCTAGTCGGCTTACTTTCTCCGCATATCTGATTGTAGCATGATACTTCGCTTGTCTGGCCATTTTATCCAGTAATTCTTGACGAGTTATGCTAAAAAAACCTGGATAACCATCAACCATCATACTACCTGCAGTAGCCGATCCAGATCTAGCTTCAAGGACAAGAACACTTCTTCCTAATTCTGCAGCCCGAATTGCACACGAAAGCCCGGCAGGGCCACCTCCCACGCATATGACATCCCATATTTTTGATTCCAACAGATTCTGCTCCGATTGTGCCTGATCTAATGAAACATTTCGTCTTAATTTTACGATTTAAGTGAATATAGGTTATTGTCGTTCAAATATTGCGATTAATGATCAAGTATTTATTTGATATTCTCCCTCACAATCATGAATATACTAAGATTTTTTTAGTTGAAACATAAAAAGAACGTGAAGAGAATCAAACAGACAGATTGAATTTTCTGTATGCAAACACTTGATGGCAGCAAATACAATGAATTTAGATCCTTTTAGTAAGAATTCTACATTGCTGGAAAAAACAACCAAGTCTCATACATTTTCTCCGAGTTTGATTGGATTTTATTTATGTTCGTTTGATACAACATTTGGTCTCCAAATTCTTTACTCTATCCCTACAAATTTACGTAAAAGCTCTGAAGAACATGATATTTTGAAAACACATTATATCTGGAAAGTTGAACACAATCCTATGCGAATAGATCTCAAGATTTCTGAATTTGTATACTCTGCACTTCAATTACATGGTTCAAATTCCCATAAACAAGATGTGACTACCACAGTAGAAAAACCCATATTTGGAATTGTATTAAAGATTTGGAAAGATGGAGATTCTGTTCATCCTGATTCCCTAGACCAATTTCGTGACGATCTGCAAGAAAACTACCTCTCAGATATCGAACTCCTGTATAAACGACAAATCCTGAAACTTAATCCCACAAAAAGACGCAAATACTTAGAACTAACAGGTAAAGCAGATGAAATCGGAAAAGCCCTTACTATTGTGTGGGAAAATCTAGGTAACACGATATCTAAAACTAAACCATTTTTTGCCTCGCAAGATCTGTCAATTTCATCATCTTCGATTCACGCATTCTCACAAGAGTCTCCTAGAAAGAATTTATATAAAAACCCAATTACAATGCGTATCTTGCACACCGAAGAACGTGGTGAAGAAGTTTTAGTTATATTAGTTAATCAATTAGAGACCTTAGAAGAAGTAAAAATTAAAGTGTCTAAGAAAACAGAATTTTTCAGTGAGAATTTATGGGAACAAGATCTTGAGGAATGGCCTCTAAAAGAGGATTTAATTCTTGAATTCCCACGCTCTACAAATTTGGAAGGGTATATGATAAAAATTACCAGTAAAAACCAAACAATAGCAATTAAATCATTGGATATTGTCCCTACAGATAAAAAGTTATAAAATAGCCACAGGAAAAGATTAAATCCTAAATTTTGAAATGAAAAGTTAATCAATTTGAATTTGGGTATTTACATAAAAATTTGGAGACCTTTTCTTTGCCAAATGGGAAATCAAATCCTATTGATTCATTTCATCTACAGGTTAAAGATCGCTCTTTTGGCTTTTTTATCTATTTTTATGATGAATTACAGGGTCATTCTCTCTTGTTCACTTACCCAAAAATCCTCATGTCGAATGAAAATGAAATAGCCATTCTAGCAATTCATCCAGCATGGTGGCATCAAGAACAATTTCTTAAATCAGAAAAATTTTCTACTATGGATCTTGAACTTAGTGGTGTAGTATATTCAGCTACTCTCTTCGAATGTGATGCACAACGGCTGAAACAAAGGTCAGGTATGAAAGCAAAGAAATGGCAAAAAGAGAGGTTCATTCTTATTGTAAAAGCTCCTTCAGAAGTCTCTTTTATTGCTCAGGAAATCTTACAGGAATTTTATCAACAAATAAAGGAGAATTTTAGTACTCACCTCTGCTATCTTGTGAGATACCAGCTTGAATCTTCAAAAAGGAATGAAAGTGAAGATTTCTCTCCAGAGAATGTTAAGTTAGTCGAAGAAGAATTAACTAAAATTTGTCAATCATTAACTCCAAATACACCCCTTAGCAAGCTTGAACCATTTTTCCAGGAAGAAAAAAAACGAAAAATAAAAACTGTAATTAATAGAAGTAAAGATTCTACTGTAAGTACAATCCCGAAAAAGAAATTAAGATTTGCCATCCCAAGAAGTAAAGATGGTAAGGTTATTGGTCAAACTAATGAAGAAGATGCACGAGGAAAACAGAAAACAATCAAGATTGTATCCATCAATCGGGGAGATGAATTAGTAACGATTTCATTGAAAAATACATCTCCATTCAGTTTAGAAAATATCGTTATCCGTATTTATGAATCACATGGTTTTTTTGGAAAGGATAAGTTGGTAAGAAAATTTGAGCAATGGGACCAAGATGAGGTGAATAAATTTGAATTCACACCTGAAAAGGAAGACGGAATACGATATTTACTTAAAATTGAGGATGAAGAAGAAACTTTGAAAATAAAGAGAATTTAAGGATAAGGGGATATAAATTGAATGTAACAAAGGTTAAAGACTTAATGACTAGAGGTTTAATAACTGTCAGTGGTGATAAAAGCGTAATTTATGCATCCGAATTAATGATGGAAAAAAATATTGGTTCAGTCTTAGTCTACGAAGATTCTACTGTTATTGGAATTATCACAGAACGTGATATTGTACGAAAGGTCATTACCGACTGTAGAGACTTGTGTGAAGTACAAACAAGGGAAATTGCAACCAAGGGTTTAATAACAATCGCACCGAATGATACTATCGAACATGCCCTTGTTACAATGTACCGAAAAAAGATTAAACGAATCCCAGTAAAAGATCCGACTACTCATGATTTAGTGGGTATAATTACCACACATGACATTATCGCAGCATTCAATACGCTTGAACTAAGGTAAACTCGGTATTTATTTTTTAACATCTTCAGCAATAATGATTTTTGATAGAATCTTACCATGAAGATCATTTATTGTAAGAAGATATTCTTTTTCGTTTTGGTCTATACGAGGACAATCAATTTCTTGTTCTTCAGCAGGAGACCAGCGTGGAATCGTTTTCTCAAACATGGTTGTTTCAAAGAACTCATGAACATGTGATATTCGTATTTTTACCTGATCCAGTTCTTTTTCAGATGAATTCACAATATTAAGCCTTAAATAAACAGTATTAGGATAGATTGTTGCGCGTTTTAATTCTAACGCAACTTTAGGAACACTAAGGGTCTCAGAAGGCTCCTCAGTTGGGGGAAAGAGATCTTCATGAATAGCTGTAGCAGCACGTCTACCAGCACCCATTGCTGAAATCACAGTAGCAGCACCAGTCACTATATCCCCACCAGCATACACAAATGGTTTACTTGTCCTTCCTAATTCATCTGTTACAATATTTCCCCACTTATTAACTTCTAAATCCGGTGTGGTCATTGTAATTAGGGGATTGGCTTTATTACCTATCGCAATGATTATTAAATCTGTATTTAGCACAAAATAATCACCATCGATCGGAACGGGTCTGGCACGACCTGATTTATCAGGCTCACCTAGCTGGTATCTTTGACATCTGATTGATTCAATTCGACCTTTTTCGTCACCCATTATTTCTACTGGATTGGATAATAGTTTAAATTGCACTCCCTCCTCTTCTGCGTGATGAACTTCTTCTAATCTAGCAGGCATCTGCTCTCTTGACCTACGATATACAATATATACATTATCAGCATCTAATCTCAATGCTGTCCTTGCAGAGTCCATTGCAACATTTCCACCCCCAACAACAACAACATTTTTTCCTGTCAAGATAGGCGTGTTATAATCAGGAAAAAGATATGCCTTCATGAGATTTGAACGTGTTAAATATTCGTTTGCTGAATAGACTCCTTGTAGATTTTCTCCTGGTATGTTCATAAATACAGGTAAACCTGCTCCTACTCCAAGATAAACTGCATCATACCCATCTTCGGAAAGCAATTCGTCAATTCCTCTAATTCTCCCGATAACGGAATCATAGACAAATTTAACCCCAGCATTCTCCAGATTCTGAATTTCATATTGAACAACTGATTTTGGCAATCTAAACTCAGGGATACCATATACCAGAACTCCCCCACCGAGATGAAAAGCCTCATAGACTGTTACTTCATACCCCTGTTGTATTAAATCTCCAGCAGTAGTGAGTCCCGAAGGGCCACTCCCAACAATTGCGACTTTTTTTCCATTTTTCCTCACACGTGTAGGTTCTGGAATATTTCCACTAAGTCTTTCATAGTCGGCTACAAATCTCTCAAGATTACCGATTCCTACTGATCGTCCTTTCTTACTTCGTATACATTTTTCTTCACATTGGCTTTCTTGAGGACAAACTCGGCCACAAACTGCAGGTAGAACATTCTTCTCTTTAATTGTCCATGCAGCCTCTAAAAACTTACCTTCCTGTACTAAAGAAATAAATTCGGGAATAGGAACACGAACAGGACATCCTTCTACACATTTTGGTTTTTTACAATTCAAACAACGATTTGCTTCTTGGATTGCCATCTCTTCAGTATAACCATAGGGAACTTCACGAAAATTTTTAGCCCGAACCTGAGGAGGTTGAGTAGGCATATCTGTAAAAGGAATTTGCATTCGCTCTTTAGATTTCATGATGCTTCTTCTTCCTTTATTCTTTCCTGAAATTTAGCTAAAGATCGACATTCGGGAGAAAAGTTCTGTAAGCCCAGTGTTTCATCTGTAATATAGGATGTGTTACGGACTTGTATTAATTCTTCCCAATCTATTTTATGGGCATCAAATTCTGGTCCATCCACACACGCAAACTTTGTTTTTCCATCATATGACAAACGACAACTCCCACACATACCTGTTCCATCCACCATTATTGTGGTAACTGTCGCATAAGTTGGAATAGCACCTTTCTCTTTTGTAAGCTTCGAAACTTTACTCATCATAACATTACAGCCAATTACCTTAATATGATCGATCTTTCGATTTTGAACCTCAATCATATTGTCAAGAACATCATAAATGTGTCCTCGCTCACCTTTAGATCCGTCAGTAGTGACAAGAATTACCTCATCACTCACTGTTCTATACTCTTCCTCGTAGTACAGAAGATTTTCATTTTTGGCTTCAATTATGGTTATAACGTAATTACCAAGTGCTTTTAGCTCTTTTGCAATGGGAAAAACCGCACCTACCCCATAACATCCTCCTCCTAATACAACTGTACCAAAGTTATCCAAATATGCTGGTTCTCCAAGCGGACCAACAATACTATAGAAAGAGTCGCCCTCTTCCATGAAAGCCATCTTTGAAGTAGATAATCCCAGTTCTTGGACAATGAAGGAAATTGTTCCTTTCTCTTTGTCCCAATCAAGCAAAGTTAAAGGAATTTTCTCTGAATGCTCATCAACCATCACTAAAATAAATTGACCTGCTTTTGCTTTTTTTGCAATCCCAGGAACTATGATTTCTAGTTTGTAAAAATTTGGTACAAATTCTTCTTTATTTAAAATTTTAAATTTGGACATCGATTTCACCTTTTCCATTCGATTGGTTGATAGCCTGTTTAGTCGTTATGTATAGTCGAAATTCCTCTACTTTGTCCGCAATAGGTATTCCCATATACTGTAAACTTTGTTTTGGAACTTTTGGTATTTCTATGAGTTTAGAACTCATAATTTCGTCCTGTAGTTCATCTATCGTATTATAATTGAAACCGTCTAGCTCCATTGCCTGAGCTATTTGCATAATTATTCTCCAACTAGGAATGGCTTCACCTGGAGGTTCTACAGCTTTATTGATGTTGAATTTCATATATTCTTCCCCTGATTTCGTCCCATTCTCCTCAGTAAATACTGTCGTGGGTAAGACAACGTCAGCAGATTCCGAAGTTGGTGATTCGTAAATATCTTGAAGTACGACTAATTCTAATCCTTCAAGTCTAGAAAACAAGGGTGAACTAAAGGTGGACACGAATGCTTTTACTCCTTGAGAATGTAAACGACTGATACCTTCCTCTTCAAACACGAGAGGGTTGGCGCTGATTTTTTGAGCAAACTTTGTTAACATAAATACTGATTCATCAGTTAACGAGGGAGAAATGATTACTCCAATTTCCTCGGGTTTATATTTTTTCAATTGACTGCCAGTATGGGAGATTGCTTCATCCCAAGAAACTGGATGATGTTCCTCTTTTATCATCTTTCGCTTGATAGTTGGGTATTTAAGTCGATCACGACCATTTAATAACGCCGGGATACAGAATCGTCCTTTTACGCAGTATTCACGTCGAGCTGAGAGCTCATACGGAGGATGAACATTTACTACTTTTTCCCACTTTACATCAATCACCATTTGACAGCCATGTGAGCAAAGGTTGCAAGTAGTCGTGACCGATTTATCAGGAGTACCAAACCATGTTGAACCACGAGCGATGAGAGCACCTGTTGGGCATACATCAATACAATGACCACAAAAAACACATCCACTTTCTAAATGGGAAACTTCTAGAATAGTTCCTATCTTTGTATCATGTCCACGTTTTGTCAAATCAATTGCACTATATCCCAAAACATCATGACATGCACGTACACATCGTGCACACAGGATACAAAGGTTATAATCTCTCACAAGGAAGGGATCATTACGTTCTAAGGGGATATTTTTGTATAACATTGGATAGCGAATTTCTTTTATCCTCAGATATTCAGAAATTTCACGAATTTCACAAATTTCTTTGTTACTACAGGTAAAACAACCAATAACTCGTCCAGCTTTATATTCACCATGCCGGACTTTTTCACACTCATCGTGTTCCTTACAGATAATGCAATAGCTCGGATGTTCCGCTAGGATTAACTGGAATATATTTCGACGAACAGCTTGGAGATCTGGAGTTGCTGTTCTTACAACCATACCCTCTCTGGCTGGTAGAGTACAGGAATTAGGATAGGTACGAGCTCCTTCTACATCAATAATACAAAGTCTGCAGGCACCAAATGAAGGGAGATCAGGCCTAGCACAGAGTGTTGGGATGTAAATTCCCGCTTTGGTGGCAACTTCAAGTACAGTTTCACCTTCTTCGTACACAACTCGTCTCCCATTAATATTCATCCATTTATTCATTGTGACACCACCTCATATGGCCTATCTTCTTTAAAGATGGCATTTTTAGGACAGCTTGAGTGACAAATACCACATTTAACACAGATTGCTATATCAATGAAGTGGACTTGTCCCTTATCTCCTGTAATTGCATTGACGGGACAATTGCGTGCACAGGTTGTACATCCATTGCAAAACTCTTCATCTATAACATAGTTAATTAGATCCTGACAATCTTTAGAATTACATCGTTTTTCAAAAATATGAGATTGGTATTCATTACGGAAATACTTGAGTGTTGTTAATACTGGATTTGGAGCAGTTTGACCTAAGGCACAAAGAGAACCCATTTTTACAGTATATGCAAGCTCTTCTAGGAGCATAAGATCCTTATCTTCCCCTTTTCCTGTAATAATCTTCTCTAAGATTAATAGCATAGCCCTTGTACCAATTCTACATGGAATACATTTTCCACAAGATTCAGCTTGTGTAAATGTTAAGAAATAATGAGCTAGCTTCACCATACAATTGGTTTCATCAAGAACTATCATACCTCCTGAACCCATAATACTTCCTGAAGCGGCCATAGTTTCGTAATCAACAGGAGAATCCAAGTGACTTGGTGGTAAACAACCTCCAGAGGGGCCACCTGTTTGTACGGCCTTGAATTCTCTATCATCAAGGATTCCACCTCCAATTTCAAATACAATGTCTTTCAAAGGAGTCCCCATAGGAACTTCAATTAAACCTAAGTTTTTTACTTTCCCAGTTAATGAAAAAATTGCTGTACCTGTGGCGTTTTCAACTCCTATTTCATGGAATTTTTCCCATCCATTTTTAAATATCCATGAAGCAGAGGCCCATGTTTTAACATTATTAATATTCGTAGGTTTCCCCCAGAGCCCAGATGTTGCTGGATAGGGAGGTCTTGTTCGTGGATTACCACGATTTCCTTCGATAGAAGCCATTAACGCTGTTTCTTCTCCACAGACGAATGCTCCTGCACCCTCATGCACAGAAACATCTAGTGAAAAACCTGAATTCAATATGTTTTCTCCTAGAAATCCCCGTTCTCTTGCAGTTTCAAGGGCACGACTAAATCGTTTGATTGCAAGAGGGTATTCTGCACGAACATAAATAATTCCATGAGATGCACCAATAGCAAATGCCCCAATAATCATCCCCTCTAATACACTATGGGGATCAGCTTCAAGTAGGGAGCGATCCATAAATGCACCAGGATCTCCTTCATCTGCATTACATATTATGTATTTTTGACTCCCTGGAGCATCATGACAGAATTGCCATTTCATTCCAGTCGAAAAACCAGCACCACCTCTTCCTCTCAGCCCTGAATCTTTGATTATTTGGATGATTTCCTCTGGAGTTTTCTCTAAGGCTTTTTTTAATCCTGTATAGCCACCTGTTTCAATATAAGCATCGATGTTTTCAGGATTAATATGTCCACAATTCCCCAAAATCATTCTAGTTTGCTTACTATAAAAATCAATTTCAGAATACTTAGCAATGCGTTTGTTTAATTTTGGATCTGTGAAAAAAAGCTCTTCGACTGGAGTTCCATCCTTGAGGTGTGAACTAACGATCTTTGTTACGTCTGGAGTCTTAACCTGAGCATACATAATGCCTTCAGGTTCAACAATTACTATAGGCCCCTGAGCACAAAATCCATGGCAACCCGTGAAATCTACCTTAATTTTATCCTGAAGGTTAAAGTTCAATAGCTGCTCCTCAAACTCCTTACTTATTTCTTCTGATTTAGTTGAAACGCACCCAGTTCCTTTACATATTAGAACTGTCTTTTGAGAATAACGAGGTAGTGATTCTACTTGTGTCATTTAGGTACCTCCGTAGGATTCTCCTTCTTAATCATCCGATTAATAAGACGAAGTAATTTTGAAGGCTTTACTTGGCCATAAATTTCGTCATCGATCTGTACCACAGGAGAAAGTGCACAACAGCCCAGACATGCAACTCTTTCAAAACTAAATAATCCATCTTCAGTAGTTTCACCTGGTTCGATTCCTAATTTTGTTTTAACCGTTTCTGCAAGAATATTTCCACCTTTAACGAAACATGCGGTGCCTAAACATACTGATATGGTATGTTTTCCAGGTTTGATAAATTTAAACTGTTGATAGAAAGAAGCGACCCCATATACTTCATTTGGTGACATTTCAAGATATTCACTGATTCTAAACATATTTTCCTTTGACAAATACCCATATTCCTTCTGCACATCCTGCAAAATCGGAATCAGGTGCTTTCTCTCTTTCTCCCTTGAGTTCAGTATCTCGTGAAATGTCGAATCTATAGCTTCTGCTGTAACCACTTATGAACGTCTCCAATATTGTTTAATTTGTGTTATTTCCCACTGACAATATAATTAAGATGTAGTTTTCTGGATAGATGGTGCTAAATGTAACTGGAAACAATGGAAACCATTGATATGGATGAGGTATATATAATTTATTCTGATCTGACTTAGAAAACAATAGTAAATCAATGAATTCTTAAATTTATAATTCTCTATGAGTAATTATCTGATTATTCTTCACTACTCATCTCAACAAGTAATTCTGCAAATATTTCCATCTCTTTTAACAGCTCGTTAAGAGATTCTGGTGGATCAGCTGGCCCCTGTTCATCCATCATTATTAATACTGTTAGAACATAATTATAGATATATACCTTCAATTTCTTAACTTCCGAACTTGCAGAGAAAGAAGCAGATTCTGAAGTGAGAAAGTTTTCACGTAAGACATTACAGGCGAAAATATATTCTCTGAGATCCTCACGGAGTTGGATCCCAGTAGCAAATCCTTCAATATTATGTGTAATCACGTTTCCATTAACATCAGTAATTATGATCTTAGAATTCAATTTTGATAAAAATTCCTGTGCACCTTCAACGCTCTTCTTTAGCTCTTCAAAGTCAGCGATTAGGATTTGTTTCAGAAATTCACTGAGCTCTTCCTGGCGATATACTGAAGTCAAAAATTCGCGAGGAGTATATTTCACAATAAAAGGGAGCTCTTTGGCCTTAGCAAGATTTTCGTCAAGAGCTTCTTGTGTGTACTCCTCTGTATCATATTTGTGGTAGAAGATTTTTATTCGAGGATCTCCGCCTTGCTCTTTAATCGCTGAATAGACATTGTCAAAGTACTCGTTCGCCAAATCAAAGTTTTCTGGATGATGAAGATCAAGAACGAAAACTAAAATTGATGTATTTGCGAGTAACTTAGGTGTCTCCAAATAGCTTTGGCGATATTTCTCTTGACCTCCAAAATCCCACAACGAAACTTGTATCCCAAGATAATTATGACTTTTGACTTCATACATAACTGTAGGGCCAAGATCTTTAACTTCTAAAGGAGTCATTCCTCCAAATGTAGTTGAGTAGATAGACGTTTTTCCACAACCGCTAAGACCGACTAGAGAGATTTTCATATTTCTCATAACCTCATTTTGTAAGGTACACTTAGAAAGAATCAGTATTTAGGTGATGAGTAAGAAAGACATATTCATACTCGAAACAGAATCCAATATTGGATAAATTTTAAATATTCCTTATTTATCCCAAACTAAGTCCAGTAGCTCTTGAAGTAATGTAACGTTATTAAAGAGGAAAAAAGTGGGAATCAATAACTTAACTCACAAAAAATTTCAAGCTTTAGGCGCACAACTAATACCATTCAACTTCCTATGTATAGTTAGAACGTGTTCGATCTCAGAAAAACATAATTAGGTAGTTAGACTGGTATAAACATCAAATATAACAGTTGGATTAATTTAGAGGACGAAAGGAAAAGATAAAATGCTTCGTAAATCTTTATCACTACCAAAGGACACCTTGCTTTTCTTCGGTCAACCGATTACCTTTTTATTGAGAGAACAAGTCAGATTACTCCTGCTGATTGTTGCTATAACAGAATCAGCTTTCTCCTCCTCGGTTATCTGTTTACCACTTTATTTTCTTGAAATCCCAGAACGAGGGGAAAGCTTTTTTGCAAACGCAGAGCTGCCAATCATATTAGCAATTTATTATTTTGTATCCTTATCAACAGCCTCGTTTTTTGGCTCGGTGAGCGATAGAATAGGTAGAAAACCTTTATTGGTAACTGGAACTTTTCTAGCTGGCTTAACTTTTGTACCTTTTCCATTTATCTTCGCTGAATATGGCAATCTAACATATGGATTTTGGATCCTTTTTTCTGCAAGTGCCCTCAAAGGTTTGGCATCAGCAATGCTTTCTGGGCCTGTTTTATCCATGTTTGCCGATCTTTCGCCTGAAAGTAATCATGGGGAAACAATGGGAAAATTTTACTTAGCGCGTTCTGCTGGAGGAGCCAGTGGTTTCTTAATTGGCGGAATTGCTTGGGATTTATTATTAGAAAATTCGTTCTTCATCTTTACATTTCTATTTCTCCTCGCATCGTCTTTATACTTACTCCGTTTTTATGAACCAAAAAGGGCTAAACTCGAAAAAGAGGAAGAAAAAGCAGATGTTCTACAATTTGAAGATCTTGCAGAACCTGAAGATTCAGGTATAAATCCGTTTAAAGCAATGCTTCAAAGTTTAAAAAATAAACAATTCAGAAAGTTTGCTTTCGTTTTGCTAGCCTATACAACATTAGTAGGTGCAGGAGGGACATATGCCCCAGTAATTCTAAAAGAGGTTACAGCGGGTGGCGTGGGTGCCTCTACAATTGGTTTTGTTGCATTAGTAGGTGTGGGAATAATGGGAGTTTTACAACCAACTTTTGGAAAGCTTTCTGATAGTATTGGTCGTAAACCTTTTCTTATACTTGGTTGTGTTGGAACAAGTTTGCTCTTGGTCGTTTTTGCAGCAATTCTTCGACTTAAACCTGAAAATTTCATAAACTTACTTAACAATCCATTCTCTATCAGCTTGTCTAAACCACTCGAATTTGCCCCTGGAATTATCTTGCGAATCCCTCACTTAATGATTATACTTTTAATCCTAATATGTCTTATATCAGCTTCTGGGTTTGGTTCAGCATCACTGGCATTAATAACAGACGTTACGAAAGAAGGAAATCGTGGAAGAGAAATGGGATTCACGTCAGCAATTATGTCCACGGGGTCTATATTTGGAACTGTCGGAGGAGGCTACATTTTTGAAACTTTCGGATCACTTGAAGTTTTAACCTTTTGTATAGGACTAAGTCTGATTGCAGTCGTTATTATCGTCCAATTCTTATACGAAACAAGTGGATTTTATCATTTTACTCATAAATTAATGTAATAAAATTTGTGAGAATCAGAGAATTTTTATTATATATATTGATTGGATCGATTGGATGTGAGAAAGATGTACCAATGGCAGTTGTCGCTAGTGGATCTCCACCAGCATTAATTTTAGGTACAGCGGAAATTCTTAAGGTAAATCCAAAGTTAAGCATCCAAATTCCAATTATTCTTTTACTTCAAATATCAACGGTGAATATAGATCATGAATTCGAATAATAATGCACCAACAGACTCAGTAGTTGACGCTTTCGGTGGTTCAGTTACAGATTACGACAGGTTAATGAGTGAATTTGGGATTAGACCTATTGAGGAAGCGATCGGCCCATTACCAAAGGAATTACGCCATTATTATATGAATAGGGATATTATGTTTGGGCACACCTCGTTGGAACCCGTGATTGATGCTATTAATAAGAAAAAACCATTTGCAATTATGACTGGGATCAAACCAAGCTCTGCAGAATATCATATAGGGAACCTGATCACTTGTAATGAAGTCATCTATTTTCAGAAGCTAGGAGGCAAAGTATACTTTTGCATTGCGGATATTGAGAGTTATGCGGATGGACGGTTACCTCTTGAGCAAGCGGAAAAAAATGCCATAGAAAATGTAGCTGATCTTATTGCACTTGGATTAAACCTTGATAACGCGTATGTATATCGACAATCTCATCAAATGGATGTTATGAGATTAGGATATCTCTTGTCATCCCATGCAACTTATAACATGATGAAAGCCATCTATGGGGAACATAGACTAGGGGTATATAATGCAGCATTCATTCAGGTAGCCGATATATTATTACCACAGCTTCACAATGGATCTCTCCCTACTGTGACACCTATCGGTGCTGATCAAGCACCTCATGCGCGTTTATCACACGATTTTGTTCGTAAAAAGTACTTTCAAGATACTTACAAGTTTATGCTCCCTGGTTTCACTTTTCATAAACTCATTCAGGGATTAGATGGCTCCGATAAAATGGCAAAAAGAAGTCCAATGTCAGTACTTACCTTATTTGAAACTAAAAAGTCTTTAAAGAAAAAAATAATGAATGCATTTACAGGGGGACGAATCACGGTTGAAGAACAGCGTGAATTAGGTGGGCAACCTGAAATCTGTCGGATTTTTGACTTATATAGGTATTTCTTCCAGGCAGATGAAGACAAGTTAAATGAAATTGAAGTATCTTGTCGGAAAGGTGATTTGCTGTGTGGAGTAGACAAAAAGAATCTGCTAGGGATTATTCAAGAGTTCATGGAAGCTCACGAAAAGAAGCGTCAAGATGCTCTTCCCAAGGCAAGAGAGGTTGTTCTTGAGCGTCTCGATGGATAAGTCTCCTTAAGCTATTCTCAGAATTATATGCATGACTCGTGAACTGCAACAGTTTTATCATCTAGTTTTGGTAATTATTTATCATTTGCGTATGAGAGGGCATAAGAGAATTCAGGAAGTTAATTCCAAAACATATTTGTTTAGAATGCGAATTCCATAAACAAAGAAGTGTTTGTTAAATCGGAAGGTTTATTTGGTCATACTTAAATTTCTTCTATTAGAACTCATGATTGAATCAGTTTACTTCATTATTCAAAGGGCTACACAATGAGTCATTATCTTAAGCAACTAAAGACCCAAAGTACTCGGAAAATCATTCTTTTAGGTCTTTCTCAGGCAGGAAAAACTTCTATTCGAGATGTTGTCTTCGGAGGCAAATCTCCAGAAGAAACTGCTGATTATGCTGCTACGTTGAACTATGAACGTCAAGTAGAACAAGTTGCTGATGAACCTATCACTGTAATGGACCTTGGAGGACAGGAAGTATTCTTGAAACGTTTTCTTAGTAGTATGAGTTCATTCATCTTTAGTAATGTCGCAGTTTTGGTTTTCATCTGTGATATTTCCACACCAGACAAGTTCCCAGCTTCACTTAAAGCGTTCGTCGAAGGCACTAATCGGTTAGAAGAGATGTCAGATGTCCAACCTGCAGTATATATACTATTACATAAAACTGATTTAATGCCAGACCTCACTCAAAGGGCAGAACGTATGGAATTCCTTATGGAAATGTTCCAAACTGCAGTTGAAACCAAAAACATTACATTTCTTCAAACCTCAATATACGATAATTCAATTCATGAGGCTTTTAAGCGAATAACAGCTGAAGCCAGTGAAATCATTCCAGAAGCATCTGTGGTGGAAAAAGAAGAAGATTTAGAAGCTATCCAACGACGTTTACGGATGCGGCCTATTCAGCAAGTGCTACATGCATTAAAATTTATGAATCGGTTGGATGAAGTATTACTGCTTTCTACAGTAGAACCAGATTTTATAATAAGTGCATCAGAGACAAATATCAATGAAATTCAACAATTTATTACGATTCTTGATAAATCAAAAGATCTATGGTTAATTCCAAGTTCAAAATCTGAATTAATGAAAATTGGACAGATTATGTTATTTAAAGCATCTGTTCCCCCTCATTATTTAATTCTCTTAGTCTCCTCTGATGAGAAATCAATGTTGGAAACAAGAAAATTGTCAGAAATTGAAGAGACTATTCGTCTGCTTACTCATCAACTTGAAAGTATGCTTAAAATCCCCATCTAGAGGTACCGCTTTGCAACAAAACCTAATCGTATTAGCTGGTCTGTCACACTCTGGGAAGGATTTACTTTTTAGTCAGCTTTTAAAATTAGGACGCTCAGAACCTGGAATGAAAATTCGGGAAAATCTCATTTATTATGATTGGTTAAATCGACCTTTTAAAGAGGAGGACGAGTCTTATTTTAAGCAAATATTACCTGCAATGAGAGAAAAATTGTATTTAAAAATCAATACTTTAATCTATGTCCATGATATCTCCTATCAAGTCATAGATGATCTTACAAATGATTTTAAAGAAATTTATTTTGATATCAGTGAGGTAAACAAGGATTTTCAGGTAATACTGTTAGTTAATAGGGGCCATCTAATCCCAAATGATCTAGAAAGAACTAAAATACAGAAAAATGTTGAAAGTCATCTCCAACAACTTATTCCGCAAGAAATAACATCTTACATTGTCTCTCTTAAAGGTTCAGATCAACAGAGAATGACCAATCTTGTTTTTACTCAGATCGTGAACAAAGCTGTAGAACATAGCAAGAAAATGAAGAATAACCGAGATTCAAGTATAAAAAAGCCAAGTGATCGTCAATTAAAAAAGATCAAAAAAATTCTTGAGAGTAAAATGAACGACTGTGGATTTTCAGGAGCATATCTAATTGGACATAATCAGGATATCTTAATTGCTTCAGGAAAAAGTGAGGGATGGGAAACAAATGTTGGACCACAAATAATTCGTATGCTAGCTCAATTTCACGTCTTTGATCTCGGACCAAAATATCAAGCCGACATTATTCGGATCGAAGATTTTGTTATGATAACAAAACGGATCAATGCAGAGAACAAAATTATCTTGATTGGAAGGGAATCAGTTTTTAAGTATGATGAAGAATCATATCCCAGAGTACAAGAAAGTTGTCTCGATATTACCACAGAAATTTTAGAAATTTTAAAATAACAATAAAATTCGCGATAAGAGGTCGAAACCGTGTTTTCTGGACTTATAGTCACAACCATGGGTGATCGGGGCCCCTATCCTCTATTGAACTTATCTTCCATTCCAGAGGATACCGCTGAAAATCTCAGTGTTATTGGTATGACTATCCTCTTCATGGGTGCAGGAACTCTTGCTGAAAGACAGCATTATCGTCTACACGGATCACTTCCGATTCCAAACAACCCAAACATCGAAGCCTTAGCCATGTCCTTTACTGTATCCCCAACAGAAACAACAGATATTCGTATTGACCAACATGGACGTGAATCGACCATATGGTTGCTTTTTAAATCGGAAAATCGAGAAAAAATCTTTCAACTTCATCCTACCATTGAACGAACCCTACAGGAAGAAACAAAGAAGATCAAAGACGAAAAAGATCTCTCTGATCCAGAAAAAATGCAAGTAATTTTATCTCGTTTAAAGCAAGTTTCAGAATCACCTGATCAGTATATACCAGTACCTGATGAGGAAGAACCAGCTTACATTCATGAAAAAGGTGGTCTCCAGTTCTACACCGTAAATTCTCAAGGTGATTTAAGAGAGATCAATCTTCAAACCGATCTAGGAACACTCTCCGTTCTAATTCTTGTAAATACTCTTCTTAAACGAATTTTTCTTATCGAACTTAAGGATTCAATTTCCCAACATTTGATGTTCCACGCTGGAGCTTCAGCCTCGAATATCAATTCAAATCGCTTTAAAAATAGGTTTTCAATACGTAATGTATCAGATCCAATGGAACGCGAGATGATCTTGGAGAAGATTGGAGTAATTCAGGAACTTGGTTCCCAATAGGAGCTATAACAAAAATGTCGCATTTAAAAAGGAAGAAAAAAGTTTCTAAAGTTCTTATCTTGGGATTAGCGCAATCAGGTAAATCTACGATTATAAAAGTAGTTAATGAAGGAAAAATTCCGCGTAAAGATGATGATTATAATGCTACAATTGACTACGAACGGAAACAAAAAGTAGTTGCAGGAACAGAATTAACCATCTTCGATCTGGGAGGACAAACAGCATTTCTTGACAGATTTACTGGTGAATTATCAGAATTCATATTTAGTGGGGTAAAATCTTTTGTGTTTGTAGTCGATTCAATAGAAATAAAAAATATCTCACGTGCTAAGTACTACCTCGATCTAGCAATAAAAAAATTGTCCCAGTTTAGTCCAGAGGCGACATTATTTATTTTTCAACATAAAGCTGACTTAATCCCAAAGAAAATGAAGCAGGAAGTCAGAAAAACAATTGAGGATTATCTAGGAGGAGGGATTCCCAAGCAAATTAAATATTATGAAACCACAGTTTTTTCTGATTCAATCTTCAAAGCTATGGGTGAAGTTTATGCAGATGCGAGTGGTGCAAGGAAGACATTACGACCCTTATTAGAAACATTCATCCAACACAATATGGCAGACATGGCTCAAATTTTTACAAAAGAAGGAGCACCTCTAACTAAGGTCGAAAAAGTATCAAAATTTGAGCACATCAATTTATATGAGGTTAGAGAATTCTTTGATGCTGTTGTTAAACGGTTAGCAGACTCAGAAACAAATACTGCAACATCAACTTTACTCGAATCAGATCAGCGTGTATTTGTTATCCGTTTCATGGAGAATGGACTTGCATTATTTTTTGGATTCTCAAAGAGTCGACTCAGGGAAAGAAACGAACCTGTAGCTTCTCTATATAACAAAGTTCTTGCTTTTAGCTCTCAATTACAGAGCATTACAGAGAGTTAGTACGTATTCTCAAAGATCTTGCGGATATTTGTATCTAAAATCGAAATATACCTGTTAATGTTTAAGATTTCTTGAGATAATTATGGATTGCAAGATTCTTCATAGGATGTTCGAGAGTAAAGAACAGGTATCTCTCCCGATTTTACGCGCTCATGTTTTAGATACTCTATTATCCCATGGTCAAGTGAGACGAATAACCATTGAATTTCTTGATAATTACTGTAACCATTCAAAAAAGCCTAGTCAAATTTATTGGCGAGAAATGCCTATTCTACGAGTTAAATGTCTAGGTACCGAGATTGATATTCGTATTCAAAGTAACAAACAAGAAGTCGTTTCGTTTCTGATGAAAAATATAATTCAGCTCCCTTTTGTACGATTTATCTCAATTCTTGTAGAAATACGTCTACCTAGTTGGAACAAATTGTACGAATTTGCTATTATATTAAATACTGAAGGAAAAATGCTAATCACACCAACTAAAATTAATTTCCCAGCAATTGAACTAAAAAAACTTACTAAATATGTAAAAGCTCAGGCCAATAGATCATTTACTCAAGAAAGTGATGAAGATCTCCTTGATATCCTTCTTCCTGAATCACTTCCTTTACGAGATTTCAAAATTAGGATTTAAGTTCCTCACATAAAGAAAAAATCTCATTATTCTTGACTGATTTTCTACATCAGTTTTCATTTCCAGTATCAATGCCTTTTTGATAACCAATTGACAAAGACAATATGAAGTTCTAATGTCAGGATTCGGGAAATATTCGGAAATCGATGAATTAATTAACCAATTTTTTACAGTTACGGCTAAACAATATCGGCCAATGTCAGAAACAGGCTCTCCGTTACAATCAGAAATTATTCCTATCTATGAAATTCTTAAGCGAAGTGATTTGGGAGGAAATGTAACCCAGGTGAATCAGGTGCTTGAGTCGATGGGATATATGTCTCTTATCCGTCCACACCCGATCCACGAATCACGAAGCATGATTTATATCTTCCCTATTCCCGAAAAGATGAAGAATATTAAGCAAAGCATAAGAAATCCACTAATTTTGTTTTTCTTGACGGTGTTATCCATATTTTTCGTCGGTCTGTTGATGTGGGAAAATCTAAGACTTGCACAACCCTCTTTACATCCAATCTATGTAGGAGTCACATATGTCATTGGTTTAATGGGCATCATAGGCATTCATGAACTCGGCCATTTAGTCGCGTCTAAACACCACGGAATAAAAGCAAGTTGGCCATATTTCATTCCTATGCCTCTTGGTTTAGGGACCTTTGGTGCATTTATTACTCAAAAAACACCAACTAGAACCCGGAACTCTCTATTCGATGTTGGGTTAACGGGACCTATCTTCGGTTTTATCGCGGCAATAATATTTTCTGTAATAGGCCTTATGAATTCAACTGTAGTTCCAGCATCTACATTACCTCAGGAATTTGTCGAGTCACTAGGAAGTAGCTCATTTGCTGGTGGTCAAATAATTATCTTCGAAATTCTAATGGACCTCCTCTTACCACAACCAACCGTTGATTCAGTGATCTTTTTACACCCATTTGCGTACGCTGGGTTCTGGGGTTTATTCTTAACAGGTATTAATCTCATACCTATTGGCCAAGCAGATGGTGGACATGTAGCAAGAAGCTTGTTTTCAGAGAATTCTCATCGGATCATTACATACATTAGTGCTGGGATCATAATTCTCGTAAACCCAGAATTAATTGTATTTGTTATCTTAATTCTCTTTATGTACGGTCAATCTGGTCACGCAGGACCGCTAGATGACGTAACAGAAGTTTCTCTCTCTCGTAAAGTCGTTGCTATTGCATTACTACTATTAATTCCTCTTTGTTTTCCGATATCAATTCTTCCATTGGTTTGATAAGAAAAATCCTTCAGAAATCATGGTAATAGGCATCATTTTTTCGTTGATCACGATCCAATCGACTCCCCAACTTGTTTAAACGGGCACGACCTGTATCTGGATCCCGACGAAAAGTTACATCAATTTCTTTTAGAAATCTATTAAGCGCCGCTTTTTTTGATAATGGTCCAACAGTTTGGCCCATAATTCCTGGAATCCCTTCAAAGAGCATAACTCTATCTGCTAACGCATCAGCGATTTGAATATCATGTTCAATAGCAATACAGGCAGCGCTATTCTTGGATACTATATGACGGATCACCCGAGTTGCCTTCAAACGTTCCTCAACATCTAGAAAAGCGCTTCCTTCATCGATTATATATAAATCAGCTTTTTTACCTAAACAACCTGCAAGAAAGCATCGCTGAAGTTCTCCACCACTTAGTGCTTGTATTGGTTTGTCTAAAAGGTGTGAGATTGAGAACGGCTTTAAAATATGAATTTTAAACACACGAGAATCGATATACGTGTTAGAATATTGGGTTAGAAACTCCCGTACTGTGCCAGAAAAGCTTCGGTGAAGAAATTGTGGTTTAAATGAGACCGTCACTGATTTCAATGATTGGGTAAGATGACGAGCGAAAGTAGTTTTTCCTAATCCATTTTCTCCTAGAATACAAAGGATTTCACCAAAATAATTCATCCCTTTATCCACAGAGAGACTGAAAGTCCCGACTTGCTTCTGAAAAGCTGGAAACTCTACTCCAGGTCTTCCTTCCCAATCTCTTTCTTTCACTATCCTGGTGAAAGCAATACGTTTTCCTCGTATTCGGATATTTTCATCTTTTAGTCTCCCAACGAGGAAGTTATTAATTCCTTTTTTAGTACTATAAGCTAAGGAGGAGATAACCCCAAATTTATGAGGTTGTCCATAAAATAAATAGATCAAATCACTCTGAAAGTCAAGAATAGCAATATCATGTTCAGCAATAAAGACTGTTTTCCCTGAAGAAGCTAACTGGTGAAAAATCTTAGCAATTTTAATTCGTTGTCGGAAGTCTAAGAAAGTACAAGGTTCATCAATCAGATAAATATCAGCATTCTGCAATAGTACTATACCAATGGACAGTCTTTGTAACTCCCCTCCCGATAATTTACTAGGATTTCGATTTAAAATTGGTGAAAGTTCCATTAGCTCAATTACTTCTGTCATAGAAAAGTAACCTTGCTTATCACTTTTTCTTAGAATCTCTGAAACTGGATCTGTAAGTTTAGTGAGATGAGCAAATATTTGAGGTTTATGTGCTACCTTTAAGGCATTTGTTTCCACTTCTGCAAGAAATTGACGAAAACTAGAAATCCTCAATTGAGAAAGGAATTGTTCATATCCCTTTTCGATATCTTGATAATTTCCTCCATTGGGTTGCATTCCAGCTAAAATGTCTAATATCGTTGATTTACCTATGCCATTAACTCCGAGTAGACCAATAACCTTTCCAGTATGAATTTGTGGGACACCAAAGAATCGAAAGCCATTCTCATCATAACAATGAACTAAAAGCCCCGCGGTTTCGACAGAAGGTAAATTAGTAACACTTAAAGCGCGGGGAAAACATTTATTTATGCAGATCCCGCATGTTCCCTTCTTAGCCATTAAACATGTGTTGTTGTTAATAATAGGTTTACCAGTCTCTTTTCGAAAAGTTATCACGTTTTTTTGACCCTTAATCACCAACGGACAATATTTTGAACAGGCGTAACCACACAAATCAGGTTTACATTTATCATAATTAATACTTAAGATTCTGATTCTAGTCACGCAACTTTATGGGGATTACTACCACAGGATAATGTTATACACATGCATTTGTAGGTTAGAAGAATAGCTGGGAAGTAAGCTCACGATTTCTCTATTCTCTACCTTTCAAACGGAGATTTTTTCTTAACCTAATGAGGATTATTCCATAAAATAACGTCACAAAATGATTTAAAGAAAAACCGATAGTTTATCCTTCTTGTCAGCCCCCGTTGACCATACTAATATAACAAGGTATTTTAACTGTAGGAGATATAAATGGATCCCATTGGGCATTTAGAATGGACCCTAGGATTTGGATTGATGCTTTGTGCAATATTTCAAATTCCTCTAGATGCCCTAAGTTTTTTATTACTGGGAATAGGTTCTGATTTTCCTGATATTTTCGACTGGGTGTTATACCGAGGTAAAAATTTCCAAGAAGGACACCGTGAGATTTCACATACCGTTTTCTTCATAGGTGCTCTTCTAATAATTAGCTACTTCATTCCTGTAGTGACGTTTTTAACTCTTGGATCTATCATGCATATTTTAGAAGATATCTTAGCAGGGCGAGATCCAATCTATTTGTTTTCTCCACTCTCACATAGAGGAGCTATTCGATTAGTATCAATGGAACAGTCAATTTCAATCGGTGGAAGAGTACGAAAATTGATAAAAAGTTCTTATCATGGTTCAGAAAATATCGGTGATGAACTATCCTGGTTATGGTTTTTGACAATTCTGGGTTCATGGTTTTTTGTTATCGGAATTTTAATGTACTTTAGCTAAATTAACGTGAAATAGAATGGAAGCCTTAAAACACACCGAATGGGTTTTTGGAGTTATTTTCTTCTGGTTTGCATTCTTTGATGTTGAATTAACAGCTAATCCTACCTGGATATTTTTTATAATACTAGGGAGTCAAATCTCCGATTTCCTGGAATTATTTTTAGTTCGCCTTAAAATTTCAGAAAAAATGGCTCGAAGGGCTTCTCATGATTACTTATATGTGCTTATATTATGGGTCGTTTTTCCTATCAGAACTTATCCTGAAATCAACATGTTTGCAGTAGCGCTTGCGGTTCATTATATAATTGATTTATTTTCAGGACTTGAACCTATCTATCTTGGAGGATTACTATTTGGTGAACGTACTGCATTTATCTATGTAACTCAATCTCATCGAATTTCTATCGGAAAAAAAATTGAAGCTTGGGGATCTGATTATTTCGTTGCTCAAACTGAAAAGCCCACGCCTGAACTTGCATGGTTTTGGGTTATGCAAATTTCAGGTTCGGTGTTTTGTGGCTTAGGAATCCTCACATATCTCTGGTTAGGTTAAAGCGGAATTCAACTGATAAGAAAAACACATAACTACTTTAAATTTAAGTTTTATTTCTTTTTAGCTCTATAATTGCGACAATTTGATTCGAAAAGGCTTTAACTGAAAATCTTCCTAATTTGATGATCAATTATCAAAATTATGACGTTTCCCATTTGAATATTAATTTAAGAATGATAGAACTAAGGCTTAATTGAACATTAAATCTCATCTTGGGGTAAAAAATTTGGTTTGGTCGAAGCTAGTCTCACTCAGTTTATTTCTACTTGTTTGTAGTACTGGAATAGGACATGTTTCAGTATTAACGATGAATGCAGATTCACCTCTAATACAATTATCTGAACCACGTGTAACTATTAAACAAACACCTGTACTAGGTGATTCAGAAAAACATTCAGTAATTTCGTCTAAGAATCAAGCGCTTCAGTCAGATAAAGAAACATCTCTAATTTCTCATAGTATACAAGCTACAGAGCAAGAAGTTGGAAGTTCACGCTTATTTTGGGTTCCAGATGTGTCAACTTATCCATATGAATTCTATCAAATTAATGCAACCTTGAAAATTAATGGTCCCCATAATCTAATTTACTCAAATACAACAGCAGTTTCTGATTCAGAATTATTAGATATGAACGATAGCTTTGAAAATCTTGTTTATCCAACCTTAACGGACTTTTTTGGGATGCCCCCAGACATTGATGGGAATAGTAAAATTATCATTTTAGTTTATGATATAGATGAAATTCCCCCACCTGGATTTGTTGCAGGCTTTTTCTATCAACTCAATCAATATTTGAACACCGAACTTCATCCCTCCAATCGTTACAGTAATGAGGCTGAAATACTTCATATTGATATTCTAGCTGCGGATAACATTGATACAGTCGCACATGAGTTTCAACATCTTATTCATTTTGGCAATGATGATGATGAAGAAACTTGGTTTGAAGAAGGGGCATCCATGTTTGCAGAATACCTAATTGGTGGTGATGCATTTTCTGGAGGAGTAGGGGGAGACTTTCGAGATAATCCAGATGTTTCATTAACTTATTGGGATCAAAGCGGTCCATTAGTACTAGCAAATTATGGAGCATCATACACTTTCTTCTTATATCTCGCTGAACATTTTGGGGGAGATGCCTTCATAAAGGATTTAGTTCAACGGTCAGAAAATGGAATCGCAAGTATAGAAGAAACATTGATCCAACGAGGATATATGATTCCATTCTTAGCAATCTTTCGAAATTGGTCTATAGCCAACTTTCTGGATGATACTTCTTTTGCAGAGGGAGTATTTGGATATTATAATGATAGTGTAACCGTCGATACAGAATATACATATACAGCATCACCCTTGCCACGAACGGAAAATTCAGTTCCGTATTGGGGAACTGATTACCTAAAATTCGCCTATCCAATTGATCTCCCCTTCACTTTCGAATTCCAAAGTGAATCTTCACAGGGATTTCTCGTGACGATGATCATGAAAAACACAACAACGACTCCACTCAATACAGAAATCATTCCAGTTATGATCTCACCTGATGGATTTGGAAACTTTTCTACATCGGAAATAAACATGACAGCTGATGAGATATATGCGGTTATCAGTTCTTATACAGAAAGTGGAACTCCAGACCATGATAATGAAAATCCTGCCCCTGCACAAGATTATTGGTTCATTGTTAATCCTCAGGGGATAGTAATCTCTCCTGGTACTCTGATCTATCTAGAGGACATTCTCAATTTGAGTAATATTACTGTTACAGACTCAAATGGTTTTATATGGATTAATGCAACAGGATCAACCTATGAAATCTTATCATCTTCAGGTGAATCAACAGGGATTTCAGGGATTTTTGTATTTGATGGAGAGTCCCAGAGTTGGCAGGCACTGAATATTGATCTTGGGTCACTTCCAGAAGGTGAATACAAGGTTAAATATATGTTCTACAATGATACCTCAAATGGAATAGTCTATTCCGATATCTTTTCAATTTCTTCTTCCTCAACTACAAATTCCTCCTCTGGATCGACAAGTACATCTATAATTCCTGGTTTTCAGGCAATAATGTTAATCCTTGCTCTGGGAATATTTATGTCAAAGAAAAAACGAAAGTAGAATATTTTCTACAAACTAGGGGGACTTATTTTTTAAAAATGAGTATACTTTGATGAACAACACTCGGAATATAGGAATAGGGGTATCCAAAAATGTGCAGAGCTTTATCAGGTGCATACCACACGATTTCTTCAAGAAATTTATATCCAAGTGAAACCAAGAGTTCTGCAACTGATGAAGAAAGTAATAGAAATCGTCCTACTTTGACCTTGCGCCTTACTTGCTGTTCTTCTAATGTTCGATACATATTTCCGATGAAAACGGCAAGAACATTTCCAGGGATAAGTTTGGGATAGCAATCACTAAAGACCTTCTCTAGTAAGGCATGCCATTCTTGAATAGTCAGAAAAGCTGCCTGATCAAACTGCTTTAAGGAGGAACGCAGTTTGTTTCTAGATTTTTCTCCTGCTTTGGAAAATCGACCTCTAGTTTTTCTTAATTTATCCATTGCCCAATAAGGAACGTCTGTCATAATCATTCCGACACTTTCGTCCTCAATGGTCTCATTTAAAATTTGAGAAGAATCTCCAACCACGTATGTCTGTTCATGTAATTGCATACGTCGACAAACTTCACAATAAACCTCTTGCCATTGAGTATTAATATCGATTCCAACTGCTTTTCGATTAGTAAGGGTTGAGCCTAATAGAGTCCCTCCAACACCTGCAAACGGATCAAGAATGAGATCGGACTCAGCTTTCGAATAGCGTTGAATTAAATATTCTATTAATTCAGGTGGTTTCATTCCACCATGTTGGCCACGTAACTTATGTTCAAAAGAGGGGGGAAAGCTCCGATGCAACATTAGAGTCGGCCCTAAAGGTAATTTTGATTTTGTCGGAATAGAATTTGGAGATATTCCTGTTGCTAGACTAGATTCTTTACGATATACCAAAATCCGACGTTTTGGTTCTATAAGTGTAATCTCATCTGCAGAGTTTGAAGGTTCAAACCAGAATCGTTCGGCTTTTAAAATCATCCCTAAAACGTTCATTTGGTCCGATATAAGCCTTGTTATAGCAAAATTCCATTCACGACGTTTCTTTGATTCGGTTTTTGTTGATCCATTCCAGAAAGGAATTGTAATTACCAAATACTTGTTTTCAATCAACTTTGGTATGCTAATTTTTAGTTTATTTATCGTTTCAAGTATCATCTCTTCTATCGTAAAATTAATATGAGTTCCTGTTAGCTGATTCTTAGTAGTTCTCAGATTGAGCATATCAGATAAAATAAACCCTACTGATTCATTAGAAATATGCTTAAGTTGAGAAAATGGTTCATACGTAATTTTTTCAAGATTAGAAATTTTTAATTGCCTAATCAATTCATTAAATTTTTCTAAAGTGGTTGAATCATCATAGTACCCTTTTATAAGACGCTCAGAAGCTGAATTGCTCTTATTTGTGTAATATCCTGCAATTAACGTGCTACCAATCCCTGCAAACGGATCTAAAATCGTATCTCTCGGTTTAGTAAAAGTAGCAATAAGTTCTTGGCTTAAACCAACGGGAAGTGGACGAAAAGTAGGTTTAATTGCTTGAGTAGGAATACAGGAAGAATAAACTTTTGGAATAATGGTCTTGGTTGAAAATAACCATTCTTTTCCAGTTAAATCGTTAAGTTTATTTCTTCGATCATATACCCCACGTTCAAAGCGATCTTCCTGGTATTCTTTTAATGAGATCTGGGGCATTCTGTCTTACGCCTACCCGCGTTGAATTTATGAGAAGGAGAGAAATAGCCATATTACAACGGGAAGACCGAACATGAGTAATAACCCAATGTACGCGGCCATTCGGATTCGTACAACGCGTTTTTGACATGGATTACAATAAAATTTTTGGATAAAATCACGCTTTTGTCCAATAAATTGAGAAAAGAAATTTTCATGCCAATCCTCAACAATACATTCAGGACAAAAAAATTTGTGACATCTTTCACATTCTTTCGTATCAAAACGTTCAGAATGATTTACACACACTGGACCCTGTTTACGGGATATCCGTCTTTTTTTGTCACCCATAAGCTATTCACATTTCCAGTATTACTGGGTTGTAATCAACAATAAATTCTCTTGATTATGAGTATTTATTCTTAAAGCTCCTATCTTACCATATGAATTTAGTGTATTTCGACATGAAATCTGTTTTTACCGAGAGGAATAACTAATTATAAATCTCATTTTTTGTTCCACAAGTTGATCTCTATGCACTGTCGACTAGCTACTGATAATGACAAAGAAGCAATTAGAAAAATTAGGGTCTACGCATTCGAAGGAAGGAAAAATCGATATGACCCTCCGAAAACACCAGAACCATTTCCTTTAGTCATTTATCCTTTAACAGACTATGTCATAGAAGAAAATAAAACAATTTCGGCCGTCATTGGTATTATTGATTTTTCACAACGTATCCGAGGGTCTTGGATAAAGATGGCGGGGGTTTCAGCTGTTGCTTGTAAGCCAGAGTACAGACGAAAACACCATATAACTGAATTATTTACATTTGTGTTTCAAGATCTACAAAAAAAGGGGTACCTCGTGTCTGCACTCTATCCTTTTTCCTATGAATTTTATGAAAAAGTTGGGTATGCGCATGCAGACTCCCTCGATGTGTACACGATTCGTTGCTCAAATATCACTCAGAAACCTACTCCGAATCGTCGAATTGAAGAGGATTTTCATCCAGATTATGCCCGTTGCCAAGCTCTGTACGGCAAAGTAGCTGAAGAAACGGATGGATTAGTAAAACGTTCTTCAAGTATATGGAAAGAGCTTATGGGTTGGAGCTGGAACTCACGGGGATTTCAATTTATTTGTCAGGATCTTGATGGCAATGATTTAGGATATGTGATTATTAGATTTGAACAAAAAGATCATCGAAATGAATTCCCTTTCATTGAAGTTCGAGAAATGGTAAGTAGCGATCCTGAAACGAAACAAGCATTACTTAATTTCCTCGCAAATCATGATTCCCAAAGAAAGTACATTAAATTTGCTCCTCTTGACTCAAACTACCTTCTTTATATGAAAAACCCAGACATAAAAGAAAAACGACATCTGAGTAATTCTATGTTCAGAATTATAGATTTGGAGAACCTGGTATCGAAGTTGGAGTTCCCGAATCACCTAGTAGAAAAGGTTAGTTTTATTCTTACAGACGATCATTGTCCTTGGAATAACAAAACATTCGAATTGCAGGTAGAAAATGGCCACTGTCAGTTAAAGGAAGCGCGTCGAGAATCGAATGTTCAATTATCTATTAATGCGTTAAGTCAGATTCTATTTGGAACATATTCAGTCACAGAATTGGCAGAGGTGGGTAAAATTTCCGGTTCACACTCAGATTTCAGTAAATTATCTCATATCTTTCCAAAACAACCAGCTACTCTTCGAGATTATTTTTAAATGTCTCTTACTTCTGTTTAGGTGATTCTAAGTTCCAAATTGGAGCAGAAATCGTTATCAAATGAGATTTTATCCCGTACGGAAAAATTAAACCCTTTTAGCGTTAATACTATTACTCAAAGTTCCGTCATTTATATCTTTAAATAGATCCATGACCTGAAGTATCTTGGAAGATAGGTTTTATTGGAGTTATGCTTTAGATGATAGAAGATATGACATTAGAATCAGCTGAGGCCAAATTAATTGTTTCTCTAAGTAATTTGGTATGGATTCTCCCTTGTTTGGTTATACTAGAAAATATTATTTCTATTGGTTTCTTACAGCGCGATACGTGGAACACAGGGGGCACATTATCGATCTTAACAACCGTGTTATGGGTTGTTGTTATCCTCAAAATTATTAATGTTGCGGAACGACAACTTAATGCTGAAAGACAGCTCCGAATGAAAAAAAAATAACTCACAATAGAGTATAATCATTTTCTTTTACTGAAGGAATACTGACGATCGAAATCCCCTGAAAGAATCTCATCGTGTGCAAGACGACCTATTTCAGAATGAACCTGAGGAAAAAGAGGAGAGGGGTTTTCTAATGCCCATGGTGTTCCAGGCAAAGGCATAAAATAATGCAATCGTACTTGAGATTTTTTACCTAGTTCACGAATTATACCTAGAGTATCCCATTGATCCTGCTCTGTTTCATATGGAGTGCCAAGAATAAAGTCAAACTTCGGTGTATATCCTTGATCAGTTAATAACTCATATGCTTGCAATCCTGCATCAACATTATGCCCACGACGCATGTCAGATAACACCCTATCAGAACCACTTTGAAATCCAACAGAAATTTGTGTATTTTCCACTGTCGAAAATAACGAGACAACATCTTCTGTTATATATTCTGGTCTAACTTCAGAGGGGAATGTTCCAAGAAATAACCTAACTTCATACTGACGAATGCGTTTAATAAGTTCTTTAAGGGCAAATATATTAGGAACTCCGCGTTTTTTCTCCATATAACCCAATGAGTTAGGAGCTATAATACGGATGTCGACATGTTTCTTTAATGGTTGGAAGTAGTGATAATAATGATCAATAATTTTACCGATTGATTCAATTGAGCGAAATCTGGGATTTCCATACATATAGGGTACTTGGCAGAAACGACATCGAAATGCACACCCACGCATGATCTCAATAGGTGGGTGAAGAGGAAAGGGTTCATGAGCAGAGTAAGGACAATAGTGATTAAGATCAATCCGAGGACGAGAAGGAGCTTTCACTAAATCTCTGTTTGAGTCAAGATACGCTATTCCTGGTAAGTTTATTTGTGGTTGAAGTGAAAAGTCCTGCATTTCTAGTGAATGTATTAATTTGGGGAATGTAACTTCTCCTTCACCAATAACAACGAAATTAGCACCCATATTCAAAATTTGAAGCGGATTACCTGATGCGTGTGGGCCTCCAATCACTGAAATAACTTCTTTTGATGAGAAAGTGTTCTCAATTGTTTTTAAGCGTGTTTTTAATCCTGATAATGTCATATTTCGAGAGGATTCTCCAAATATCACAGAATAACCATCATTAGTCCATTCTTCAATCTTAGGAATAATCTCTCCTTTGAAAACTTCAAATGGAATATGTGATTGATTAAGACTTGCTGTAATAGCTCCAAATGCGTACCAAGTTATTTTGTCCCAATAAAGTAACACAATATACTTGTTGCCATTTTTCACCATTAAGAAAAGCTCTCGCATCAGTCAACATGAGTAAAAGTAAGAGATCCCTTGGCCGTGATTTGAACACGGGACAACTCGGTGACTGCCCTGACTAACAACCTCGTCATCGATTACTCAAAGGTGTGACATTTGTCTACAGCCGAGGGCTCATTAGACTAAGGCTCTACATGAACCAAAGCTTCCAGGCTGAGCTACCAAGGGTAAGGCATGAAATACTCTTCAAACAGGCGGATGAATGAATCTATATAAAGATTCACTTAGTTTCTACAAGAATGTTGTTGGAATCGATATTGGGAAAGATTCCCGATTCTTAACTAGATGAGTCTTCTAGTAAGGTTTCGATTCTATCCAGACGCTTATTGATTTTAACAAGGGTACTCATAATAAGTTCTAATCGACGGTCGAGAGAAGAAGATTCTAACCCTGTTTCAAATTCCTGAGGCACTAATGATTTACCTTCGGCTAAACCTGCATTTTTATATAACTCCCCTGCAACTTGTCCTAGTAAAGCTTTCGGTACTTGATGCTCGATATCAGCTTCCTTACAGGCCATTTTCAGACCCGTTTCAACAACTGCTTCCGACAAGTGTTCACCTAAATCGACAGATGTCACTACATCTCCACGAAAAATAAGTTCAACAACTGGATTCCCTTTTCTTTTAGTTAAACGTGCTTTGAACGCCATTCCAGGAATATTTGCTTCGGGCATTAGTGATTTCCTCATAAAAAGTTTAAACAGTGCACTAGCACTTCAGGTAAGTACTAGACTGATATGCACTTTCTAATAACTCAGTACCCATTAATAATGATTTGTAAATTCACAGTTTTCTGTTGATATGTCTAGATTGAATCTTACTTTCCGAACATATCTCGAAATCCACGTCGAATAGATTCAAGGAAAGATAGGCCATTCATCATCAGACGCTGAATTTCCAGTAAATATCGCCTACGAGATAGCGTTTCTTGGTAAACTATAGAAAAAATAATTACATTGCTAATAAATGCTAATCCAATGATTATCCGTATGAATATCAGGTTATTATTACTTTCGATAGTAAAGAGGAGCAAAAGAGCAATAATCAGTAAGATACTTGTGATACCTGCAAGTAAAGTAGCTATTAGCCATATATGATATTCATGTTCAAGCTGACGAATTTCTCCTCGTCCCGAATCAAGAAATTTCCTAATAGAAGGGGGAATTACCGACATCAATGAAACCTAATGCAATTATTCTTTAGATTCTTTTACTGTAAGCTAAATTAATTAACACTTCTACTCTCTTTTTTACTGTGCAAATTCGGTACAATATACTTTAAATCCGTTACAGTGTCTCGTCCAACAATAACCTTTACTCCATAGGTAGATTCGATATATTCTCTGCTAATTACCTCATCTGGAGATCCAAAAGCATGGATTCGTCCATCTTTCAATATGATAATCTTATCACAATACTGAGCGGCTAGAGCAAGATCATGAAGTACGACAATCACTCCGATCTGCTTATTTCGACATATTTCTTTACTTAACTCCATAATTTTATACTGCATATTGATATCGAGATGCAAGGTTGGTTCATCGAGACACAGAATAGTGGGTTCTTGTGCCAGACCTAGTGCAATAGTCACTAATTGTTTTTCTCCTCCACTAAGTTCAGTGACCACCCTATTTCCTAGGTGTGTTATTCCCACCCGATCTAAGGCTGAAGTAACAATTTTATAATCTTTTTCTGACTCCCGCTGATATATCCCTAGATGTGGGTATCTGCCCATTAGAACTGTCTCGAAAACTGTAAATCCTGTGGTAAATGTACTAATTTGAGGAACAACAGAGAGAATTCGAGCAAGTTCTTTTCTACTATAAGTCTGGACATCCTTACTTTTAATATAGATTGTGCCCTGATCCGGTTTGAGAACTCCTGCAAGGCAACGTAATAGTGTAGTTTTCCCAGAACCATTAGGCCCAATAATCCCGAGAATCTGTCCTTTCTTGGCATTAAAAGATATCGCATCTAGGATTTTTTCCCTATCAAACTTGAATGAGACGTTTTCAACTTTTATATCCACAGATAACCCTCGATTAGTACCTGGTTTTTTTATATTTACGTAATAAATAAAGAAAGAATGGTGCTCCACAAAAAGCCGTAATTATACCCACAGGCAATTCAGTAGGATAGATAATGGTTTTAGCAAGTACATCTGCTAGGATCAGAAAAGTAGCACCACTTAAAGCAGATACAGGAAGAAGAATGCGATGATCGGGTCCTGTGATCAACCGGACTAAATGTGGTATAATGAGGCCTACAAAACCAATCACTCCTGTAAATGCAACTGAAACTGCTGTCATTAACGTAGCTAGGATTAAAAGTATACGTTGGATTTTCTGAACATCCAATCCTCGAAATTGGGCTGTTTCCTCACCTAATAATAATAAATTCAAGGGCCTGGCAAGTATCAGGCAAATAAGACAAGAAGGAACAATAATAAGCGCTGCAATTATTACGGAATCCCAATCTCCTTCAACTAATGATAATCCTCCCATCAACCAAAAAACAATTGGTCGTAAATGTTCCCCAGAGATGTAGGTTAAAAATGAAGTAATTGCTGTCATAAAGGATCCAACTGTAATTCCAGAGAGAAGCAAAGTATCCACGCTGATCGTTCCTTGGATATTAGAAATCTGGTACACGAGTATAATGGTAATTAAAGCTCCACCAAAAGCGAAAATTGGGAGTGTGTAGTCTGCAAATAAGAATAAAGAACTACCAGCAACAATAACAATTGAGGCTCCTACAGATGCACCTGATGCTAAACCAATAATGTATGGATCAGCCATTGGATTACGAAAAAGTGCTTGCATAACTGTTCCTGCAACAGCTAATGCCATTCCAACAAGAGCACCCATAAGAACTCTCGGAAGTCGAATATCCCATATAATAACCTTTGAAAGGCTTACTTCCTCACTCACAGGTAAGTGGAAGAAGTCTAGGATTGGTTTTAGGAGATTTCTCATTAATTCCTGTAAAACATCGATAATTGTAAAGATTCGTGTGTTTGCAGGACCAAAGGGACCAGCCGCTCCGAACATAAGAGCACCAAGAATGCATACTATAAGTCCAAAGCTGCTAATAAAAATTAACAATATCCAGTAGAATCTCTTCTTTTGATAATGAGTGAGAGAATCGTAGGAGAGAGATTTTTTTATCCTGTTTTTTCGACTTAATGACAATAAAAAGTTCCCCATGTATCTATTATAATTGATGAAGTCGTCTGAATACTATAACAGCCAAGATAGGCAAAATTCCAAAAATATTAAAGGTTTGGAATGGAATAATGTCCGTATTAATCTTTGTTGAGCTTGATGTATCTACTAGGCTTGACTCTTTATCTCTCAGTACTTCTTGTACCCTAGAGTGGATCGCTTCGAGACCATCAATAATTCTAGGCCCACCACGAGAAACCCAGTCTTCATTAATAGGGAAAATCATTCCATTTTTTACTGCAGTAATAGCTCCCCAGCCAACGCGGGCACTTATTGAGGAACTGTTTGTTGTTGTCCAAGATCCTTTGCTATATAATATAATATCAGGATTACTTGTAATCACAAATTCATTATCAACTAGAGGATACAGATCTGTTGCATTCTCGGCAATATTAATACCCCCTGCTAATTCAATGAGATCATGACCATAGGTTCCTTTACCAAATGTGTATAGAGGATCAGATGCAAATTCTAGATATACTTTAGGACGATAAGAGAGAGAGGAGGTATTCACAAGTACAGAGTCTAAACGGGATTGAATTGAATCCTTCAGAGTACTGGCTTCGGTTACATGATTCAGAATTTGCCCTACATTTCCTATATCATCAAGAACTTCAGTAATTGTAAACGGTGCTAGGATGAAAACCTGGATTCCCTGATTTTCCATTGCGGCCACATCTTCATTACTGGTAATTCCCGCACCAAAAACAAGGTCAGGGTTGAGAACAAGTAAAGCTTCTAAATCAATTGATGGAAAATTATTCACTTTCGGTAAGGATGCTGTTTCATTGGGATAATTACTACTGAAGTCCACTGCAATGACTTTATCACCAGCCCCAACTGCAAATATAATTTCTGTTGCACTAGGAGCAATGCTAATTACTTTCTGTGGCTCTTCAGTGAAAGTAACATTACGTCCAAGGCCATCTGTAAGAGTAAAAGGATAAGAAGTATTTGAAGACGATGTTTGTTCCATTTCAATTTGTGAATTGACTTGTACAGCAGTAATTCCTAAAGAAATACAGAATATAATGATTAAAGTGTAATAACTATAACGATGTTCCAAATTCATCCCATAAATTATGATCAATTGCTTGTGGATTCGACAGAACAATGCAATTATAGGGGTTACGACCTATACGATTTTCTGTAATTCCCGCTTAAACAATTTATTTTATTATTAGATGGTTTTTAATATGTTTAAAAGTACTTTAATAAAAATTATTTTAACTAAAAGTGAAATCAAGAAAAATTTTTACTAGAATTCTATAACACACAATAGCTTTTTTCTTATATATAATATAAACAGTATTTTCGTTAAAGAAATACGTATAAGAACAGGAAATCGAGATTGATAATCTTGATAACTTCTAAAAAACTTATTTCAATCTTATCTTTTCATGATTCAAATGGTGTGAATAATTGTTTGAAATCAAACCAATAGGATACATTCGTAAAGCAGAGGGAAAATCATTCATCGAAATTCTTTCCGAATACAGAGATGGACTATTTCGATTGGAAACAATATCTCATATTTTCATTCTATGGTGGATTCATGAAAATGATACGAAAGAGGCTAGACACGCCCGTATAACTACACCTAGAGTCAGGAATACCCCAATTCATCCTGAGCAAATGGGAACCTTTGCGACACGATCACCAAGACGACCAAATCCAATTGGTATGACTTTAGCTCATATAGTTGATATAAAGGAATCTTTTATTTTTCTTGACTATATTGATGCATTTGAAGGAACACCAGTTATTGATATTAAGCCATATTTACCAAACGGAGATAGAATAGATGGAAAAATTACCCTTCCGCCTTGGTTTGAACATTTACTTGTCTCTAGACCTTCAAACCTAACCGAAAATCACAATCCAAAGCTTTGGGAATAAATTAATTACAAAAGAACCTTTTTAATGTCCTCAGAAATAAATAACAAGCTAGCAGCCATGGCACCTTTTTGGGCAAGAGGAAAAGAATCTCCAGTTCCAACAACAACAATAGTATTTTTCCAAGATAGATCTTTAGTAACAGTTTTGATTAGTTTCCTGATCTTTCTTGAAGTTACAGGGGAAGAGGGCAATGGTGGGTAAACTACATCAAGAAGAAAGATATGATCTTCAGATGTTTGAAAAAAAACGGTGCACCCTTTAGAACCTGCAAGCAAAGCTTCATCACGAAGAACAACAGTGTTAAGATGGTCAACTCCATCTGCATCTAAGCACACCACAGCATCATTAGCTCCAACCGTAAAATCGGAACCAAAATAGACTCGTTGAGGGGAAAGAAAGAAGAATTTTTTTGTCCATAAGATGAAATTGTTCCCTTCTTGGGTAAGAGAATGTCCCTTCCGACGGCTAATTTTCTTAATGAGTCTTTTAAAAACCAAATACTCGAGAATAGGTCGTGTTTGATCTCTAGTTAGACCCAGAAGTTGAGCTAAACGATAACGTCCCAAATTTTGATATTGTGAAAAATGATGGAGGGAATTGAAACGTTCAACTAAGGAATGACGGCCCTTATGACTCATAATGTCATCCTTCCAGTGTGAGAAACCGAAGAAGTGATCTGAAATGTAACAAAATGTCGTGAGTAATTGTAGGGATTCATTCAGGAAAGGCTTTAATTGTTATTGATAGCTAGTACTCATACTATATAGCTCTGGAGAAATATCAATGTATTACGCAGATTGGCTCAGTGATGGAATGGCATACTGGGGAGAAAAAGTATGGATTTTCCTACATGATTTACCTCCTACCGAGTGGGTTGAAGGAGCGGAATATAATTTAAAGATCCTCTTATATTTGTCTCCAATAATAATCTTCCACCTAGTTTTATTTATCATTATGAGAGTCCGAGCTGGAAGAAGAGAAGACAAACTAATGGAGCGATTCAAACTCGCAAAACTTTCCTATGTCTGTCCCCATTGCAACTATATCCCCGAATATGCGCCTAAAACAGGTGTTTTTTTCTGTCCTAAGTGCGGAAAAATGTCCCATGTCTGAGAGTTGGCCTTTTTTACCAAAATAATATTCTTCTCTTGAAATAGGAAGATTGAATTACATTAACTGACTTCTATTTACGTCAACTAAAGATCGCAGTTAGGAATAAGATTAATCAAATCCTGAATTATTCCCTATGAATGACTTAATATGGCACTTTCCGATAAATATACAACTTTAAAAGCTGTAATGACTCAACAGCTTACTATAGAGATTCCTTATGCAATATGGAAACACTTTACAGAGGCAGATAGAACAGCTACTGGCTTAGCAGAAGCTCAATTGCATTTTCAAAATCAAT
>JAEOTM010000012.1 GCA_016839815.1 Candidatus Hodarchaeota archaeon | reverse complement strand
CTGCTAACCTTAAGAAAAAAATAGATTATCTTCAGAGATTTATTAAAACCAATTTCGCACTTGAATCTGAGGTTAGTTTATCTGATATTTCAAAAATAACTCAACTACCTCAAGAGGATTGTCTATCTCTCTTAGAAAAACATCGTAATGAGATAAATTTCATCTTTTCCTCTAATTATGATTATCTTTATCCAACCACTGAAATTTTTAAACAAGTGCTAAAAGATATCTACGTGTACCACTTTATTCCTATTGACTTCTGGATAATGCGCTTAGATGTTGATAGATCAGATTTTATTTCATTTCTAAATAAAATTAATCGGAGTTTACAGGGAAAATTAACTGCAGATGATTTTGAGGTAGGAATGTTAACAAATTGGTTTAATAATGGGATAGACGTTGAAGGACTCGCAAGTGAACTCAGCATTGATCCTCTTGAATTATTAGATTTAATAGTTGAATTCGCTAAATTTCTTGATCTTCGAATTATTACAGGAGAAATAGCTGATCCCTTCCTGGTTCGAGGTATCAAAGATTTCGACATTTTTTGTCAAGTAGATACTTCTTCATACAAAAACCCAAAGGCCTATTTTGAATGCCAGAACTGTAGAAGGGTAATGTGCTCAAATTGCCGATCCACTGGAAGTAAACACGAATGTCCATTCTGTGGAAACATATCCGCATTTATTATTGACCTTCCACGCCACTGTTCCCATTGCAAAGTCAACTATACTCATTCTTTCAATTTAGTCAGCTCAGAAAAGTGTCATTTCTGCCAAAAAGGTCCTATGAAAGTAGGATGGGTTACTGATGCAAAACCTGTTTCAATAAAATCAGAAATGGACCCAAAATTTCGTGATTTCTTAGCTCAAAAACTTGTACACAAGATTCTAATCCAAGAAATCATTTCTTTATTAGGGTATACAGACAAATTCACAATCTCATTATTAGAGGATTATATTCTGAGGGGATGGATAAGGGGGTACATTAACATTCGAGATTTATCACTGGAATTAGAGTTGGATACAATTGGTTTCACCTGTAGTGTCTGTGATTTGCCTCGTTCTGATCCAGAGAAATATATATGTAAAAATTGTAAGGTTAATGTCTGTAATAAGTGTTATAATGAAATGGAAACAGTCGGAATGGTATTTTGTTCTGAATGTGGAGGAGACCTGCAACAATATAGTTAAAAAAGATAATTAAAAGGAGAATCAGGGAAGTTGGGCTTTTAACTGAGCTAGTTTTTTAGAATATTTATCCGTTAACTCCTTATACTTTTCCTCATTGAGCTTTCCACTTAAGAACATCTCATCAGCCTGCTCAACCATTCGTTCATACTTTTTCACTTGTTCAGACACATCATCAACGCTTCTCCTCTCCTCTGCTAATTCTTTTTGTTGTTCTATTACCTGTTTCTCGATTTCATAGGATAAAAGAGCTTCATATTCGTCTGGAACTTTAAAACCGCCAATATCTAGTCCCACTAACTCTAATCCCCATCTAGATGTCTCGGGTCCAAGTTCAGAACGAGTTTGTATTTCTAAACTTCTTCGTTCTTTCACCAATTCTGGTACTGTGTATCGTGACATGATATGCTTTACTGCTGCGATAATTGTTTGTTTAACCCAATTTTTCAGTTCTTCGCTAGTATAATACTGCTTATGTGATACAACGTTCATGATGAAATTTCTTGGATTGACAATTCTCATACGAGATATCCCGTAACACCCAACTAATATATTATCAGATGTATAGATTCCTGGGGTTCCCCACTTTATTATGAATTCACGTTTTGATACCCATATTATTTCGCCACCAGGGCGTTTTGCTGCTTTATCTAACTCATAAATCCCACTCCCAGCGATACCGACTAGCGATCCAGATTGCAATACTATTGCATTTTCTGGATCTTTAACAACAAATCCGTCATATTTTCTAAAACTGTCATAATCATCGGATTTTATTCTAAAAATTAACGCATCTGATTCAAATTTGGAATTGATAATGGTTTTTCCCTTGAATTTCTTTGTACCAATATGGACAGTATCACCTATTCTGCGAAAAAGGCCGCCAAATTTTTCTACTTCGGTCATTTATTTCACCTACCAATCACTATCGCCATATAATCCTGGAAAATAATATTGATCCCCTGCATCAAGAGAGGACACTTTTCGAGCTATCTTTTGCTCTATTAAACTCTCAAGCACCCTTATCACACGTTGCTGATCCCATTTCGTGCCTAATACAACTTCTTCTAGAGTAACGTATCCTTTATCCACAGCTAAATCAAAAACTCGTCTAGCATCACTGCCTAATGTAACAGGAACGAATTCAATAATCTTGATCCCTGATCTTTTAGTAATACCTTCGATTAAAGAATCCTTCTTAAGTTTCTTGCATGCTTTTTCAACATCTTTTGTTGAAAACTTGATATCAGGAACTTGATTCTTTAGAGATGTATAAAGATTTGCGAG